>NZ_SJDU01000744.1 GCF_005518285.1 Brachyspira catarrhinii
AACGGCTACGGGAGACCCAGCAACGGATTTAACGGACGCTTACTATAAAGGCGCTCTTTCCCTTACATCCCATAGCGTAAATGCTACAAGCGGAATTACTAAAGAAGAATTAGAAAATGCCATTACAAATGGAGGTGATATGATAATTTATTTGAATATTACAAATAATAATTTAACACGGGCAGAGTATTCTAGCGAGTTCGGGGGCGTAACTGATGAACAAGCGCAACAGTCTCTTGAAAGTGGTGTCCCTGTTCAACTATTAAAATCTGGTTCTAAATATTCCGTGAGCGAAGTATATGATGGAAGTAATTATGGTTATATAAATAAATTATATATAGAGTTTACTATCTCTGGCGACAATATATCCATTACATATATAGTTGGATTATCAGTGGATAATGTGGAAGATGGGGTAAATTATAAATATAGTTATAAAACTACTTACGAGGGAACTTTAACTAAATATACTCCCGCTACTTCTGGAAGTTAATAGAGTTTTTGTTTAAACTTCTTAAGATTAAAAGACATCGCAATAAGCGGTGTCTTTT
>NZ_SJDU01000745.1 GCF_005518285.1 Brachyspira catarrhinii
CATTCCTATTGATACTATCGGACTTCCTCCCGCTGCTTGTCCGCCTTGAGCGTATAATGTGGCTGTAAACATTCTTAAATTACCTCTTTATTTAAATATTTTAATAATGTAATATAGTATCAATAATTTATACTTATGTCAATATTTTATTTAATAATTACCTTGACAAAACGAACGATTAATATAAAATATTACTATAAAAAGTAAAATTATACGAGTTTGATTTATGGAACATTACGGTTTATTTGGAGTTATTCCTCCGCTTTTGGCTATTATATTGGCTTTGGTAACGAAAGAAGTAATAATATCTCTAACGCTTGGGATATTATCGGGAACTTTAATAATAGCGCATGGAAATCCTTTTTTGGCTATTACGATATTTACCGATAAAGTCGCAGCTATGACGGGCGATTCTTGGAATGTGCGAATATTATTATTCTGCGCTTTGCTTGGAGCTTTCGTTAGTATGCTTTCAAAAACGGGCGCCACAAAAGCTTTCGGTTTATGGGCGAGCAAATATCTAAAAACTAAAAAAAGCGTTTTAATATT
>NZ_SJDU01000075.1 GCF_005518285.1 Brachyspira catarrhinii
TTTATCTTAATTGATTAAAGGCTCGGTTTTTTATTTTTAGATTGCTTCACATTTTCAAATATTCGCAATGACGAAAAATGCATTGTCATTGCGAGCTTTTGTCCGAAATCGTGGCAATCCAAAAAATATATTTTAAAAAATAAAAATAAATATTATACTATAATCAATTAAAATAATTGGAGAAAATATGTTTTATTCTCTTAAAAATAGCGAAATATTAAAAATAAGAAACGATATTTTTTTACAAAATGCCTTTCCTATACTCGAGCAAAACGGTTTTGTCAAATCGCCTTTTTTAGACGCTAATTTTGGAAGAAATTATTCCAATTCCCAACTTTATATTTACGAAATGTGTCGTTTGGAAAATTCCAATCTTGAATTTCTAACGACTTATATTAGTTTAAGAGATAGATATATTCAAATCTTCCTCAATATTTTTCATCTGTCGCCAATTCCTAAAAATATATCGGAACTTGAAAATATTAGCGGGATGAAATTTTATTTGCCTCCGAATAATCAAAAAGAAGAGAGGCTTGATATCGATATGTTAAAAACTATTCCGTTGTTTAGTTATAGATTTTGGTTTGAAAATTATAAATTAAAATCGTTTCATACGAAATTTGGATTTAATATGGCGATAAAAAAATTAAAATATCTTATAGAAAGAGACATGAAAAATATTAACTTTTTTGTTGAAAAATGGAGACAATTCCATAAACCAAATATTACCGATTGGGAAGGAAATATAATTGAATTAAATAATCCGTAATATAAAATAAACGGCAAATATTAAAAGGATTAAAAAATATGTTTTATTCTTATAAAAATATTAAAATTCATTATCAAATCATTGGAAACGGGAAACCGATTATAATGTTGCATGGGCTTAATTGCGACTTGAATTTAATGAAATGTTGCATGGAAAATATTTTCAAAAATAAAAATGGTTATAAAAGAATTTATATAGATTTGCTCGGAATGGGAAAATCCGAATCTTCGCCCGAATACGCTTCTTCCGACAAAATTCTTAATATACTTATTTCATTTATTAACGATACCGTTGCGGAAAATTTTTTAATTATGGGAGAATCTTACGGCGGATATTTGGCGAGAGGAATTTTATCGAAGATGCATTCAAAAATAGACGGAATGGTTTTGTTATGTCCCGTAGTTATTCCGATGCATGCGAAAAGAGATGTTCCAAAAAATATCGTAAAATTTGAAGATAAAAAATTTATGGAAACTATTAACGATAAAGAAAGAAAAATATTCTCAAAATATAGCGTTGTCGAAAATAAAAAAGTTTTTAAGAGATATAAAGAGGAAATTCTTTCGGGAATAAAAAAATGCGATTATAATTTTATCGATTTGCTTTGGAAAAAATATTCTTTTTCTTTCGATGTCGATAAAAAATTAAAAAAAATTAAATTCGACAAACCCGTTTTATTTATTGCTGGCAGGCAGGATATATGCGTTGGTTATAGGGATTTATGGAAACTGCTCGAAAATTATCCGAGAGCGACTTTTAGCGTTTTAGATATTGCGGGACATAATTTGCAAATAGAACAACCCGAACTGTTTAATTCTTTAATTGAAAATTTTTTGGTTAGAGTAAAAAATAAAATATAATTCTCTAATTTCGTTGTGACGAGATTTGTTTTTTTATTGCCATTGATAGTCAACTTGTTGGCGTGGCAATATATTTTATTTGGATTACTTCGGCGTAACCTCGTAATGACAATTCTTTTTTGCAATGATAAATTCAACCTGTCATTGCGAGATTTATTTTACAAATCGAGACTTGCCTACGGCACACAGCGTGAAGTCCGCCTTTGGCGAGCAATCTAAAAAATAACAAGGGGTTGCAATCTATTGCGTTAACAATTCAAAGGTAAGCACACAAGGGGTAGCTACCCCTTGTTATTAGAAATATTAACGAATTCTAAATTTGGATTGCTTCACATTTTTCAAATATTCGTAATGACTATAATTATTGATAAATTCAATTTTTCAAAACATTAATCAAAGCGTTTGCGAATTCTTTAGCCGATTTCGGTCCGTTTGCAGTTATAATATTTCCCGATACTACGACATTATCTCCAACTATCTCGGCGTTTCCATGACGAACATGAGATTCGTCAGCCGTTAAACAAGTCGCCTTAATATTTTCGAGTATTCCAGCGTTAGCCATAATGACTACTCCGCTTCCTATTCCCGCGACTATTTTTTTATTTTCCAAAAATAATTTTGAAAGCCCTTGCGCTCGCCAATCGTCCCATAACGCGATGCATCCCAAACCGCCGATAAATACTATAGCGTCAAAGTCTACCGCGTCAACTTCGCTGAATAAAAGTTCTATATTTACCGAACTTCCCAATTTCCCTTGTCCTTCGCCGATTATCGAAGAGGAAATTTTTGTTTTATATCCGTTATTTTCAAATATTTTTTTCGTTTCAAAATATTCTTCGTCTTGAAAATTTTTATAGGCAATTACATATAAAATATTATTCGTTCTTTCCATGATTTACTCCGTTATAACCTGCACATATCGTCATAATTTCTTTTATTCGATATTGCAAGTTCGTAGGCTTTAATATATTCTTTCGCGCTTTTCTCCCAAGAATTGTCTATTTTCATTCCTCTTAATTGCATTGTCTTAAATCTATCGGGATGGTCGTAATAAACGCTTATCGCCCAGCCTATAGTGTTATATAATGCCGAAGAAGTTGCGTCATAAAATTTGAATCCCGTGCCTTCGCCCGTTTGTTCATTGTAATTTTCAACCGTATCTTCGAGTCCGCCAGTGGCATGAACTATAGGAATCGTCCCGTATTTTAAAGAATACATTTGATTGAGTCCGCAAGGCTCGAATAGAGAAGGCATCACAAACATATCCGCTCCAGCTTCTATTAAATGCGAAAGTTCGTTATTGTAACCGATATAAGAACCCACTCGCCCAGGATATCTTTTAGGCAAATCTCCGAAGAAACTTTCGAGTCCTTTATCTCCCGTTCCTAATATTACAAATTGCATATTCATGTTATTCATCAAATAGTCTATTATCGAAGCTATAAAATGATAACCTTTTTGGTCTACAAATCTTCCAATCGCTCCAATTAAAGCGACATTTTCGTCTTGTTCGAGCAGGAAACTTTTTTGCAATTCTCTCTTGCATATTTTTTTACCCGCCATATGTTCCGCAGAAAAGTTAGCGGATAAAAATTTATCTTTTACAGGATTCCAAACATCTTCGTCTATTCCGTTAAGAATTCCGAAAAAGCTTGTAGTTTTATTTTGTAAATATGGAGCCATTCCATGCCCGCCGTAAGGAGAGGCTATCTCTCTCGCGTAAGTCGGACTAACCGTAGTCACGACATCCGAAAAGAATATTCCGCCTTTAAGCAAATTTATATTTCCATGGTCTTCAAAAGTGTCGGGGCTATAATTATTCCATCCCAAACCCAAATAATCGTAAGTAGTAGCGGAGTTATAAATTCCTTGATAATTAGCGTTATGAATCGTAAGCAAACTCGCCGCTCGTCCAAGTTCGTTGCTCCAATGCCAAGTTTTTATATAAGCTGGAATTGCCGCCGTCTGCCAATCGTTTACATGAACGACATCGACATCCAATTTCAAATCTCTGCATAATTGCAAAGCCGCCATTGAAAAAAATCCGAATCTCCAAGCGTTATCCTGATAATCGTTGAACGCGTTATCATGGTAGAGTCCTTCTCTGCTGAAAAAATTATGATGCTCTATAAAATAAAAATCGACTCCTTTATAAACCGTTTTGAATACCGAACACCATTCTTCGCCGCTTCCCATACGAACGCACATAGTCGGAAGAACATTCTCCAAATAGCAATCCTTAAAATCGATATCTCTATATTTTGGAATAACTACAAAAGCCTCGACATTGAATTTTTTCAAATATATAGGCAAAGAACCCGCCACATCGGCAAGCCCTCCCGTTTTTATAAAAGGTATCGCTTCAGAAGACGCTATCATTACTTTAAGTTTAGGCATAAAAAACTCCTTCGATTATACATATTTTATACTATACAATTTTATTTAAAAACTTTCAAGGCATATTATAAATTATAGATAAATTTAAAATTGATACTTGACTTTTAATTTCCATTTAATATAATAAATATATTCTTAAATAAAACTATAATAAAGTTATAGTTTTGGAAATTATATTTTGAGGAGATTAAAATGACTAAAATAATAAAAAATAAAATAATATTAAGCGCGATTTTATTTGTGAATATTTTTTCTATTTCGGTATATGCGGTTGAAAGAAAATATATTCCAAATACTACCGATGCCGTTATTTCTTTTAGCTTTGATAATTTATCTAAAAAAGCGGAAGGCGATTTACAACAAATATTAAATTCTTTGTTTATGCAAAGATTGGCGAATAAATTTTTGGAAACGAGAGACGATGAGGTTGTCGCCGAAGCTATGACGAACCGACTCGCTCAATTATTCGATTTTTCAAAAGATTCTAAAATAATTTTTATAAACGATTACGGAAAATTAACTTTAATTGTGGATATTTTGGATATTACGGAATTGGACAAAATAATGATAAAAATCGCAAGTCAGGAAGATAAATTAATTTCTTTTTCCGAAAGCGCAAACTATAGATATTTGAGCCTTGACGAAAACACATTAATATCTTGGAACAACGAAATATTTACCGTTTCTTTAAGAGGGTTATTTTTTGAAGACAACGACAATATAATAGATTCGGCGGAAAATATTTTTAAAGGCGTTGCGCTTGAAAACGAATATTTTATTTCTTTGGAAAACGAAACTAACGATTGTTATGTTTGGATGGATTTGTCTTTTTTATCGGAAAACGAAGGTTCTTTATTTGAATTGTTATTGGAATTAGCTGGAGATATGCCCGAAAGCGTTAAAGATATTTATAAAGACGGAGTTTTAACGGGAAAAATTAATTTTGGCAACGGAAACGCCGATATGGTTTTTGACACTTATATCCCCAACAATACTTACGATTTTGCTTCTCTAAAAAAACAGTTGTCGGAAAATATATTTAAATTCGTAAACGGACAAAATAATTACGGATTTTTATCTTTGGCTTTCAATAATTCCGCATTATCAAAAATTTTAGGAAATATGAATTATATTAGTTTATTGTTTGACGAAGAAACTTCGGCTAAATTGGAAAGAGAGGGAATAGACGCTTCCAAATTATACGAACTTTTGGGCGGAGATATTTTTGTATCGGGTTGGAATACCGAAGACGACAAAACAGTTTTATTATTTTCAATATCCATAACGGACGAAGAAACTGGCAAGAAAGTGTTGGATACTTTATCGGATAGTAAAGAAGGCGACATATATATTATAGGTGGAGATTATTTTTATATAAGAGATTCTATTCTTTATACGGTCAATGAAAAAAGCGTTATAGATTCTATAGCGAGAGGAGAGATTCCTAATATAAAATTGGACGAAAATAAATTGAAATTGGCAAGAGAGAATATTTTTTCTTCTTATCTTGAACTCACTCCTTTCATTGGAGATTTGCTCGGAGAGGAAAATGAAGAATTTGAATCTATATATTTAACTTCAAATATTTTGGATAATAAACATAGTCAAACTATAATAAAATTGGAAGCTAAAGATAAAACTAAAAATATTCTTACGATTATAAAATCCTTCTTTATTGAAAGCGATAATAATTAATTTAAGAAACTAATTTTATTAAAGTGAGATTAGACGAATATCTTTTCAAAAACGGCTATACGATAAGTAGAGCGAAAGCGCAGGATATAATTCTTGCGGGATGCGTTTTTGTAAACGATATTAAAGTAACTTCAAAATCTCAAAATATAAAAGAATCCGATAAAATTGATATTATTCAAAACAGAAAATATGTTTCCCGAGCGGGCGATAAATTGGAAAAAGCATTTTTGGAATTCAATATTTTGGTTAAAGATAAAATATGTTTGGATATAGGTTCTTCCACTGGCGGATTTACCGATTGCCTTCTTCAAAACGGCGCTAAAAAAGTTTACGCTTTGGATGTCGGGCATAATCAATTGGTTTACAAATTAAGAAACGACAAAAGAGTTGTTTCGATTGAAGATTTTAACGCTAAAAATATAAAAAAAGAAATGTTTGAAGAAATTCCTTCAATTATCGTAAGCGATGTTTCTTTTATTTCGATAACGAAAATAGCGCCCGTTATTTATAGAGAATTTAAATATTTGGAATTTTGGATTAGTCTGATTAAACCGCAATTCGAAGCGGAAAAATCGGACATACCGAAAGGCGGAATCATAAAAGACGATATATTGAGAGAAAATATTTTAAATAAAGCGATTAAAAAAATTGAAGAAATCGGGTTTAAAGAAATCGGCAGGACAATCTCGCCAATAAAAGGAACTAAAGGCAATATAGAATATTTGGCGTATTTTGTAAGGAGCGAATAATTTTATTTATTTGAAGTTCGCATGCTATATATTTTATAATCTTCATAAAAAGCGTCTATATCGTTTACCAATAAATTTCCGTTTTTCGATATTGAAATCGATTTTATTTTTTCCAATTCGTTTTCAATATCTTCGTTATAATCGATTCCAATTATGGAACAAATATCGTAAATATTGTAAGGAAATTCTATTTTTGTAATATCTCTAAATAAAAGCTCGTTTTTTATAAGCGCCTCTATGATTATGATAAATTTGCTCGTTATATTGTTCGCGTTGAAAGCTTTTATTCTCGATATTGTCATCTGTATTCTCATACTCATTATTTTTGTCAAATAAAGTCTTATATTTTTGTCGACATATAATAAATTTATAATCTCTTCTTTTTTTACCGCTTGAATAATAGAATCTTGCAAAATTATCGCCGTAGTGGAAAGCGCCTGATTTTTGGAAGTTGGAGCGTATCCGTTAATAATATCTCCGTCAATCGCCACTCTTCTCGTAACCTGCTTTGAATTAAAAATATTATAAACTCCCACTTTTCCGAATTTTATTATATATAAATAATCGTTGCTTTGAATTTCCGTGTATAAACAATAACCTTTTTTATATTTATAAACATTATTGTCTATCAATTCTGGCTCTTTAAAATCTTCTATTAAAGGCTCGATTTCCAAAATCAATTTATCAATTTCTTTAACTTTTTCTTTATTACTTTCATTATTAGAATTTTTATAATTATTAAATATTTTATAAGCCGCTCCGTAAAATCCGTTATTATAATAAATTTTTCCCATTTCGATTATATCCGAAGTTTTTGCCTCGCTTTGAATATAAGGTTTATTCGCTTTATTCAAAAAATAATAATATCTGTCGAGCCATCTTTCCAAATTGAGAAGAAGATAATCATACATTTTATTTATTATGCTTCTATTATTTATATTTTCTATTTCTTGAATATTCATTTCCAAAAGTTCCACATCTTCTATTGCCTTTACGGTAGAGCTAATCGGTTCGTTAATTACCGCGTTAAAAAATCCTATAATCTCTCCCGCTTTATATTCGACTGAGTAATTATCCGCAAAATAACTGTATGCCACTACCGTTCCAGAAACGATTATATAAAAAGTATGTTTAGGCTCTTGTCCTTCTATATATATTATAGAATCTTTTTTGAATTTGACAGTTTTTGAATCGCTCATATTTTTAACCCATTAAATATTTTTACTTTATAATTATAAAACCGATAAATATGGAATAGATAAAATATTAAAATAGTTTTATTAAAGGATTATTTCTTAATCTGCTGTTTCAAATAAGACGCTATGAACTCGTCAATATTTCCGTCCATAACGGAGTTCATATTTCCGCTTTCATAACCCGTCCGCAAATCTTTAACCAACTGATAAGGTTGAAACACATAACTTCTGATTTGATTCCAATATTTTTCGTTTTTTCCCGCTTCGCCTT
>NZ_SJDU01000746.1 GCF_005518285.1 Brachyspira catarrhinii
TATTAATACCAGTTATTAACGAAGGTGAAAGATTTATATCTCAAATGAATAAAATGAAAGAAGGAAATATATTCAATATTTGCGATGTATTTATATGTGATGGTGGAAGTAAAGATAATTCTTCCAATCCTGATTTTATCAAAGAATATGGCTGCCGAGGTTTAATAATTAACATAAGTGATAAAAAAGGACAAGGTGTACAATTAAAACAGGGTTTTTATGAAGCTATGATAAATGATTATAGCGGAGCTATCATGGTTGATGGTAATGATAAAGATAATGTTCAGGAAAGTTTACCATTATTTTTAGAAAGACTTGAAGAAGGTTATGATGTTGTTCAGGCTACGAGATTTTCATTGGGCGGATATCATGAAAATACTCCTTTTGGAAGGTTTATAGGAATAAGATTAATTGCTTCTCCTTTAATTAGTTTAACTTCACATTTTCATTATGATGATGTATGTAATGGATATAAAGGATTCTCAAGAAATTATATTTTAGATAAAAGAATGGATTGGTTTAGAGAAGAGTTTAATACTTATGAGTAT
>NZ_SJDU01000747.1 GCF_005518285.1 Brachyspira catarrhinii
AATTTTTTGTATGGCAAGCATGTTTTTTATAATAACATACTTATTTTATAAAATATTAACTTCTGCTCATAGTTCCAAGAGCATAAACAGTTATATCTTTAGGATTATAACCATCTTTAGATATTCTTATAGTTATTTTTAATCCTGCTTTTTTAGAGTTACCAAAATCTGTGTTACCAGTGATTGCTGTATCTTTAGCTATTTTTATTTTATTTTCTTCTACAGAAAAACCTTTTCCATCTGAAGGAAAACCAGCTGATTTATCCTGTAAATCCTGACCAGTAACAGTTTTATCATCTTCTACTTTAACAATATCAAATTTCAATCCATCTAAACTTTTATCTTTTCCATCAAAAGTAATAGCATCTGAGGCTGTTGTTTCTTTTTCTAATTTAATATCTTCACCACCATTTTGTTTAGCTGATAAAGCTATAGCTACTGGAGTTTTTGCACTACCTTTAGAAGAACTTGCTAAAGTAATATCTAGATCTTTTTTTGTTTCTTCTTTACCGCCTGCAGGTGTAGTAGTTGTTGTTTCTCCA
>NZ_SJDU01000748.1 GCF_005518285.1 Brachyspira catarrhinii
AAATACTACTCATTATATCGATACTCTCTTTTAATCTATTCGGATATTATTCTTCGGATACGTTTATAGATTTTCTCGTTCAATCCAATCAGTTGAGAGTTCGAACGGACAGACTCGGAGCGGTATTCGGTAGCGAAAGTATAAGAGCGTCATTAGGGCTAACGGGCGCAAATAGTCTTTCGGGCATAATAATTCATAATGTGGGCGAATATGCCGCTTTGAACGGAGCTAAAGTGGCTTTAGACCAACTTATTCCCGCTTTATTGGGAGGTATAGGCTATCAAATGAATATATTCGGCATTGCTTTAGGTTATGAATTTAAATGGGGAAGCCCTACTTATACGGTTCATACTCCCATCTTATCTATGACAGCTTTGGATAATAATTTTAGAATAAATATTCCCATTTCCGTAGGAGTTGGGCAACAATCCTATTATAAGAAAGCTGACAGCTTAAAGGGAACTATGGTAATATCGACTGGTATAGAAGCGAGATATTATTTCAATATGGAATATTTCCAGCATTTGAGATTTTATT
>NZ_SJDU01000749.1 GCF_005518285.1 Brachyspira catarrhinii
AAATACTACTCATTATATCGATACTCTCTTTTAATCTATTCGGATATTATTCTTCTGATGCGTTTATAGATTTGCTCGTGCAATCCAATCAGTTGAGAGTGCGAACGGACAGATTCGGTGCGGTATTCGGTAGCGAAAGTATAAGGGCTGCCGTTGGGCTAACGGGCGCGAATAATCTTTCGGGCATAATAATTCATAATGTGGACGATTATACCGCTTTAAATAGGGCTAAAGTGGCTTTAGACCAGCTCGTTCCAGCAGTATTGGGAGGTATAGGCTATCAAATGAATATATTTGGCATAGCTTTCGGATACGAATTTAAATGGGGCGGACCTACTTATATGGTTCATACTCCCATTTTATCTATGACGGCTTTGAATAATGATTTTAGAATAAATATTCCCATTTCCGTAGGCGTAGGGCAGCAATCCTATTATAAGAAAGCGGACAGCTTAAAGGGAACTATGGTAATATCTACGGGAATAGAAGCGAGATATTATTTCAATATGGAATATTTCCAGCATTTGAGATTTTATT
>NZ_SJDU01000750.1 GCF_005518285.1 Brachyspira catarrhinii
CGACCGAGTAGGCACCCTTACGGGTGGGCGAACATAACAATAAAGGAGGGAAGCGAATGCGAGCCTGCGAATAAGTTTACTTGTTCGCATATTTAATGCGAGCATAAGCATAACAATCATGAATGCTAAAATAGACTACAATACAGCAAATATAGTATTTCCTATCAATACTACAAATGGCGAAATAAATGTTTTTCTTCCGCCTGTTAATAGAGAAGAAATAAAATCTAACGCTTTAGTGCTTGGGAGATTTGCAGAATATACGGATAAAATAAATAATCTAGTTCTTCTCACTGACTATGATATTTATATTGATGAGATAATAGAATATCAGGCAGAAAATAAATACAATATTAATGATCCTAAATACAAAAAATATATAGATGACAGTAAGTTGAAAATTACTGCTATGCTTGAACGCTCTATTGCCGCAGGTTATTATTTTGAAAATAACGAAATAAAGCCTTTGAATACTTTAGATGATGAGGCAAAAGAAATTATAAAAGGATCTTTGCTTTTTTTTATAGTAACTCTTC
>NZ_SJDU01000751.1 GCF_005518285.1 Brachyspira catarrhinii
AATATAATTATTTCACCGACAATGAAGATTTGCTTAACGAATACGACAGACGAGAAGCTTATTTAGTTTATCAATCGAGCTTAATGAGAGGCGCAAAAGAAGACGGCTTTGAAGCGGGAGAGAAAAATAAAGCGATTTCAATAGCCAAAACATTAAAACAAATGAAAATGGATAATGCATCTATAAGTAAAGCTACGGGATTGACAATAGAAGAAATTAAAAAACTATAATAAAATTAGGCAAACATAAAGAGGAAGATATGTCTCAATTATTAAGAGAAATAAACTATAAAAATATAAATTAGTATTTTATTTATATTAAGGAATTATTATGCAAACAAAAGAAAATATAAAATTTAGAGAAGATATAATTAAACAACAATTTAAAGAATCTCTCGGATACGAACTTAATTTGGAAAATCCTAAAACTTTTAACGAAAAACTTCAATGGTTAAAATTATATTATCATAATCCATTGATGACGAAATGCGCGGACAAATATTTAGCGAGAGAATATATCAAAGAAAAAATCG
>NZ_SJDU01000752.1 GCF_005518285.1 Brachyspira catarrhinii
GGCATCCCGTAGGCGAAAACGATATTTTAATCGAAATCCTTTACGCTGGAATTTGTCATAGCGATATTCACTCTATAAACGGAGAACATGGCGAAGGAAATTATCCTCTCGTTGCTGGGCATGAAATAGCGGGAAGAGTAGTTCAAGTGGGAAGCGCGGTGACAAAATTCAAAGTAGGCGATTATGCGGGAGTGGGTTGCATGGTTAATTCTTGCGGAGAATGTATAAACTGCCTTAATAATCAAGAACAATTTTGTTTGAATATGGCGGTATATACTTACGATTCCGTTGATAGATTTCATGATAACGAAATTACGCAAGGCGGATATTCGGACAATATAGTCGTTTCGGAAAAATTTGCGATTTCGATTCCGTCAAACGCTCAAATTGAAAAAGTAGCTCCGTTGCTTTGCGCGGGAGTGACGACATATTCGCCTATTCAAGTAATGAAAATAAAGAAAGGAGATAAAGTAGGCATTGCAGGATACGGCGGACTCGGACATATGGCTGTTCAATACGCGGTTAAACTTGG
>NZ_SJDU01000753.1 GCF_005518285.1 Brachyspira catarrhinii
TTCGTTATTTTTTCGGTTTGAAAGGAGACGAGGATTTATTATTAAGCTTTATAAATGCTATAATGATTGATTCAAATTTTTCAACTTTTGTGTCGGTAGAAATTATGAACCCGTTTAATTTATCCGAGAAAGCTGGAAATAAAGAGAGTATTGTTGACTTGAAAGCAATCACGGAAGACGGAACTGTCGTTATAATCGAAATTCAAACTTATTCTACAAAAAATTTTTTTGAACGCACTTTATATTATTGGAGTAAAAATTATTCGAGCCTTTTGAAACGAGGAAATAAATATTCAAAATTACGCCCTGTTATTAGCATAAATTTAATTGACGATATTTTATTTGACAAAACAGACAAGAGAATGCATACTTGCTATTTATTAAAAGAAAAAAATACTAATAAAATATTAACCGACCATATTCAATTACATTATGTTGAAATTCCAAAATTTGACGAAAACGCAGACATCAAGCGAGAATTAAAAAATTGGATTTTATTTTTGAAATCAAACAAGGAGGAAGATATGTCT
>NZ_SJDU01000754.1 GCF_005518285.1 Brachyspira catarrhinii
CTGGATATGATATGAATGATGAAATGTATACTTTTAATTTTGGGGAAGATGGAAATATTTATCTTTTTGCAAATGCTGTATTTAAGCGAGAAATCTATTCAGAACAAAAAGGATATTCAACCACTATTGGAGAGCCTATAGAAGGATTAATAACACATTCTGGAAACTATTATTACTATGATTATGATGACAGCTTGAAATATTATATACTTATAAATGGATCAGGACAAATCTATATGGACGATAACTTTTATATAAATTATTCAAAAGCCTCATTAACTAATGATAATGTACTTACAATAACATACACTCAGTCTGGAGGCAAAACTAGTAAACAAGACTTATACTTCTATAATAATAAATTGATATACGGTAATACTTGGATAAATAATGAGCTTCAGTATGAAAAATTAATAAAACATGTTCCATTCAGTACATATACTGGAACATATAAATCTCAAGACGGAAATATAACATTAACCATAAATGCCAATGCAATAACATTAAGTACTTTAAGTACATATGATA
>NZ_SJDU01000755.1 GCF_005518285.1 Brachyspira catarrhinii
ATAGTGAACAATAAAAATGAATATTCATAATTGACAATTATTTATTATAAATTATAATTAAATCTTATGAATAAATGGAAAATGTTAATTATTTTAATTGTATCTGTATACATTTATCTAGCATGCTATATATTTTATCATTCCATGAATCATTCGCATTATCTTAATGAAAACTGTGCAACATGTACAGAAATATTTTATATAGTAAAAGCAGTAGATAAAGTTGTGAGATTTTTTTATCAATACAGCTTTTCAGTATTATATTTATCTGTTTTATGTATCTATAGTATCCGTACAGTTAATACAATATTAAATATTAATCCAATTAGTTTAAAAGTAAAGCTCATAAATTGATTTAATTACCTTTATTTTCAATATTTTAACCTATTTTATAATATTTTAATAAAGGATTAATCAGTAATGAAGAAAAGTATATTAATTTCAATTTTTCTAGTATTATTTGTATTTTCGTGTAATAGTAAATCAAATAATACTGATACAAGTAAAGAAAACAATAAAATAAAAG
>NZ_SJDU01000076.1 GCF_005518285.1 Brachyspira catarrhinii
CTGCTTAATTTTTCTATATTATTAAACTCTGCTTAATTTTTCTATATTATTAAATTCTTCGTCATATTTTTCTTTCAAAACGGACAATTTGCTATCCATATCGCCCAAATTGGAAGCGGTATTTTTAATATAACTGTCTATATTTTCTTCCAAATTAACTTTTATATTATTATATTGATTTTCCAACTCTTGCATTTTTGCGCTTGCATGAGTTTCCAAATCTTTATACAAATATTCTTTTTCCAAATTCAAAGAATCCAATATTTCTTCTTGCTTATTTCCCAATATAGAAGAAAATTCCGAAGTTTGATAATGAATTTCGTCTATTTTTTCTTTTAATAAATTTGTCTCGCCTTCGACATCCGCTCTGAGTTCGTTTATTTCGGCAATCAAAGAACCTCGAGCGTTATCAATAGAATATTCCATGTCGTCTTGCGTTTTTAATAAAATATCGCTTTTCAATTTTTCTATATCGTTTGAAATTTCTTCAAATCGGTTTTCCGCTTTAAGTAAAGTTTCTTCGCTCATTCCGTCAAGAGCGATAATCAAATCGGACAATTCTTTTGTTTTATTTCTGTAAAGAGTTATTATTCCGTCATTTTCGTTTTCAAGGACATCTCTTATATTGTTTGAAAATATTTCGACTTCGGTTAATAATCTTCTGTTTATATCGTCTTTAAGCGCGTTAAAATCCAAATCCAATCGATTCGTTCTTTCGGCATAATCGTTTGCAATAAAATCGGCTTTGTCTTTTATATCGTCTATAGACTGTTCTAAAGAAACGGCTTTTTGTTCGATAGATTCTAAAAACGCTTCTTTATCTTGAGTTATTTTTTCAAGTCCTTCTCTTAAAGAAGAATATAACATTTCTTTAGTTTTTTCCATTTCGTCTCTAAATTCCAAAACGGTTGATTCGGTTATTGAATTTAATCTATCGTGAATTGTGTCTCTTAAATTAATTAATTCGCTTTCGAGTCCATCTTTTGATTGGCTTAAAGTTTCGTATCTTTCTTCAATGCCTTTTGATTTCAAATCGATTTCGTCCGCAAACGAAGAATATTTATTAATGAGTTCCTCTCTGCTTTTTTCAAACAATTCCGCCAACTGCTCGATATTATTTTTCGCGGTTCTCTCTGCAAGTTGAGTGAGCTGATTTGTAAATAATTCTTCTTTTCTTGCCACATGAAGTTTAAACTCTTCCGTTAGCGCCGATATTTTTTCTTTTTCTTGTTCCGCCATATCGGTATAACGAGCGTCTCTGTCGAGTAGGTTAGAGGTAAGAGAATCGAATCTTTTATATAATTCGGATTCAAAATCGTTTAATTTGGAATTGTAGGATTCTATAAGTTTATCTTGAACGGAAGAAACATTTTTTTCAAGTTCAATCATTTTTGTTTTTACATCGGAAATTCTTTTATAAGTTTTTTCTATCGTATTTCTTTCTTTTAAAACAGTATCGACTTTATTTAAAATATCCAAATAAGCTTCTTCCAGAGAATCGACTTGTTCTTGATATTGCGAAACCGCCGCTTTATAATCTTTATACGATTCTATTTTAGTGTTGAGTTTAGCCAAATCTTCTTCCATAGACTTGCTTATGAATCCCGCTTTTTTAACGGCAATCTCCAAATCTATAGCGTTGTCTTTCACTTCGGAAATTTTTTCGTCTATTATTCCCTCCAGAGCCGCTTTTTCTTCTTCAAAAATATTGTTGAAATTTCCAATATTTGAATTTCTTCTGTTGTCGATAATCTTTGCGATTCCGACTACTATAATCGGAATTATAAACATTAAGGCAAAATTAAGAATAGGGAACATACAAATCTCCAAATTATTTAATTAACATAAATTTATTAACATAATAATATATTATGTTAATAAAAATGTCAACACTATTTTTAAATTTTTTTTAAACTTATTCATAATCTGCTAATTACCCTATAATAAGTTGTTTTATAATAAATAATTACGCTTGATTTTTTTTTATAATATAGTATAATTATTGCAATTCTTTATTGTTATTTTGGGTATATTAATGGGAAAGATTGTCGTTATTACCGCGCCCTCGGCGGCGGGTAAAACAACTTTAATAAAAAAGTATTTGGAAAATCATCCGCAAACTTTATTTAGCGTTTCGCATACTACAAGAGACAAAAGAAGCGGAGAGATTGAAGGCAAAGATTATTATTTTATCGATAAAGAAAAATTTGAAGAGATGATAAACGAAGGAAAATTTTTGGAATGGGCGAATGTCCATGAACATTATTACGGAACTTCGATTGAAGAAATTGAAAAAGCGAAAAATAAAAACGACACTTTAATACTCGATTTGGATATTCAAGGAGCTTTATTTCTTAAAGAAAACGGAATAAAGGCTAAATATATTTTTATAGAACCCGTTTCGATAGAAGATTTGAAAAATAGGCTTCATGGAAGAGGAACTGAATCGGAAGAAGATATAAAAATAAGAATTTGGGATGCTAAAAGAGAATTGGAATATAAAGACAGATTCGATTTTATAATTAAAAACGAGGAAATTGAAGAGGCTTATAAAGAGCTTGAAAAAGCTATTAATTCAAAAAAATAATTTATAATTTTAATATTAAATATTAATAATTTACGGAGAGAAAAATGAGCATAATACCATTAAAAAAACTTATAGAATATAAAGGAAACCGCTACGAATTAAGCAGAGCGATGATTGAGCTTGCAAAAACTGGCGGAAATTTATTAAGAAACGAAACGAAATACAGAAACGGAAAATATATTCCAACGGTTATTAAAAATATACTTGACGGAAATATAAAATACGAATACGAAGAAAATACAAATATGTCCGTTGATGAAGAAGCTCCTTTCAAAAGCTCCGAAACGGAATACGATTCCGAAACTTACGCTATAGAAGAGCCTAAAGAAGACGAAGAATTGGAAGAAATCTCCGCTGCCTCTAATGACGATGAAGACGATGACGAAGAAGAAAAACCAAAAAGAAGACGAAGAAGCAAAAACAAAGAAGAAAACGAAAATAAAGAAGAAATCGCAGAGAATTTATAATGCCAAAATTTATAAATTCTATGATTACAATTTATAAATTTCATAAAATAAAGTGAAAAAAATCGTTTTTATCTCGGGAGCTACAGCGTCTGGAAAAAGCGCTTTCGTCCATAAATTAATCGACAATTATTTTAACAACGCGACTATAATATCCATAGATTCTATGCAAGTCTATAAATATATGGATATTGGTTCGGCGAAACCTACTCCCGAAGAAATAAAAAAATATAATTATAAAATGATTGATATTATCGAGCCTTCTTTTAATTTCAATATCAAAGATTATCTCGATATATTCAAAACCGTTATTCAAAATATTGGAAAAGAAGAAGAGCCTATTTTCGGAGTCGGCGGAACGGGTTTTTATATAGATTCTATAAAATACGGAATATTTGACGAAACGAACGACAATAAAGAAAATTCGATTAAAATCAGAAAAGAGCTTTATAAAAAAATAGAAAACGAAGGACTAGAATCTTTATATTTTGAGCTTTTAAAAATAGATAAAGAAGCTGCGGAAAATATAGATAGATTTAACGCTCGTAGAGTCGTTAGAGCTTTGGAAGTTTTTTATAATACGGGAAAGAAATTTTCGGAACTTAAAAAAGAAAGAAAAAAAATAATAGATTTGGATTATTTAAGTTATATTTTGGATATAGACAGAGAAACTATTTATAATAATATCAATAAAAGAGTAGATTCGATGTTTGATAAAGGTTTGCTTGAAGAAGTTAAATCTTTAATAAATATGAATGTCGATATTAATAGCACTTCAATGCAAGCGATTGGCTATAAAGAATGCTACGATTATATAGCGGGTAATTCTATGACTTTTGAAGAACTTAAAGAACTGATAAAAAAACGAACTCGCAATTTTGCGAAAAGACAATTAACTTGGTTTAGAAGAGAAGAACATAGAAGAATAAAGCCCGAAGATATAGAGAAAGTTGCAAAAGAGATAAAAGAATTTTACAAATTATAAAGTAATTATTAAAGTTCCAGCAACAATAAAAATAATTCCTATAATCGTTTTTAAGGTTATCGTTTCTTTTAAGAATATAAAAGCTAAAATAATCGTAAAAGCAATCGAGAGTTTATCTATTACGGCGACTTTTGAAACCTCTCCAATTTGAAGCGCTTTGAAATAAAATATCCAAGACAAACCCGTAGTTATCCCCGAAATAATTAAAAAGATTAAATTTTTTGAATTAATCGATTTTATATTTTCAAAAGAATTCGTATAAAAAACTATAATCCATGACATAATCAAAATAATTATAGTTCTTATAGCTGTCGCCAAATTTGAATTAATATTCGATAATCCTAATTTTATAAATATCGCAGTCAAAGAAGCGAATATTGACGACATTAAAGCGTAAATTAAATACATAAAAAATCCTTATATCTTTATTCATTTTAAATATTATTTATAAAAAAGCAATATAAGTTGTAATTATTAGTTTAATCAAATAGTAATTTTTGTAAAAAAAAAAAATAAAACTAATAAATTTATAAATTTTATTTGACATAAATTAAAAAATATGGTTATATATAATATAAAATTTTTTATAAAAGGAGAACATTATGATAAAAAGAATAATAATCATAATTTCACTATCTATGTTAGCTCTTGCCTGTAATAAAAATACGGCATCATCGGGAAAACCGCTTACGAAAAATACGCCAAGCGTAAATAAAAGCGTAAAACAAGGCTCTTTAAGTTTGAACGCGAGCAAAACGGCTTTATTTAGCGTATCCAAATCTGTAGACCAAAGTTCTACTTCAACTTCGGGAGATACGAATACGAATGACATTACCACTATTACGCCTGCCGAAGATACTACGGCAAACGATAGTAAAGCTGAAAATGAAAAAGTATATTCCGTATTAACTAGATTGTATAGCACTGTTTGGTTTCAAACCGAAGAAGAATATGACGATGGACAAGTGGAAACCGACTCTACTTTTCTTTACTTTAATGAAGATTCCAAAGTTGAAGAAAGAGAATTGGAAACTGGCGAACCAGACGAAAGCGAATATTCTATTGTGGAGATAGTCGAAGGTATCGAGTTGGTAACGAGCCAAAATAATAACGATACAACGAGAGATAGAAACGCTTGCATTGTTAAAAATACGGAGATTGGAGACAACGACAGCGAATATCAATTATATTACCTTAAAGACGAAAATACTTTATATGTGATAGAATTGACTGAAAATTACACTAAAGCAAGCGAGCTTAAAACTAAAGCCGATTCAATAATTAAAGAGATTGAAGGAAATAATGCAGTTAAATATAACGAAGATAAATATGCATTATCGACCATATAAACAATAAAATAAAAAATAATTTTTGAGCTTTCATAGATACAAAAGGGGTTTAACTTCATTAGTTAAGCCCTTTATTTTTTATTATCTTTGTAAAACTATATAATAGTTTGCAAAACTATATAATAGCGCAAACTATATAATAGTGTAAACTATAATTAATCATAATCCAATTTGATTAAATAATCTATTTTATCGACTAATCTCTTAAAAGGTCTTTGAACATTAATCATAGCATGTTCCGTGTCGTTTCCGTTTTCATCGACTACATATATATCGTAATAGATTTCTTTATGGTCGTCCTCATTTTGAACCACTAACCTGATAAATATAAAATTATTGATATTTATTCTATCCAATTTAGGCTCGTATTCCATGCTCTTAATTTCCGCATTCAATAATTCTTTTCCAAGATTTTCGACTACCACATTATATATAGAATCAAGTTCTTTCATTATGTAAAAAACATTATTGTCAAACATTAAAATTCTCCTTAAAAATTATTAATTAAAAATTCTTATATTAAATTATAAAGATATAATATAATATTTTAATTTAAATTTCAATTGCCACTTTTTAAAAGAATTTCTTTCGATATAAAAATCGTAAGGACAATTAATATTGCGGCGCTTATTCCCGCGCTTATATAAGGAGATAATCCGAATAATAAAGAAATTATTGCGGTTGTAACTATCGCAAGTATTATTATAATAATTTCAAATATTATAAATAAAATTATTCTTTTTTTGTTTACATGTTTTTTCTCTTCGGGATTCTTATAAGGAATCGGTTTTCTCATATTTTTTCCTCTTTTTCAATTTTTTAATTATTTATTTAAATCTTTATCAATAAAAAGTATCTATATCAAGAGAAGCTCTCGATATCCAAATCTCTTCTTTATTATCTACTTCTACTTTTAAATATCCTTCTTCGGTTATATCTTTGACAAAAGCCTCGATTTCTTTTCCGTCTTTTTTAGCTTTAATTTTTTTTCCGATTATCTCGCTATTTTCTTTAAAAAGTTCGATTAAATTTTTTTCGCCCAAATAAATTTCTTCAAAATAATAAATAAATTCTTTATAAAATTCTTCCAAATCTACTTTTATTCCCGTTTCCAAAAATAGCGAAGTCGCTTTATTTCTTATCTCCGAATAAAAATCGTTTTCATTATGATATAAATTGATTCCCGTTCCAATCACGCATGCTTTTTTATCGTCTACGGTTGTAATTTGTATCAAAGTTCCAGATATTTTTTTATGCTCGACAAGAACATCGTTGGGCCATTTTATATGAGCGTTAATATTAAATTTTTCTTTTAGCAATTTAGTCAAAGCAATGCATGGCAGAAAAGTCAAAACCTCTTTTTTAAACGGAGAATACAACAAAACCGAAAACCATAATCCCAAATCGTTATCGGAAACCCAAGAATTTCCGTAGCTTCCCTTTCCCGCCGTTTGTTTCAAGGCAATATAAACCGTTCCTTCTTTCAAATTTTTATTATTATTCAAATCTTCAAACATTTTTTTATTCGTGCTTTCTATACTTTCAAACAGTTTTAAGTTTCCGCCGTATATTTTGGATTTTAAATTTTCCGTCCAATTATTTTGTAATATGTTAACTTCCATGATTTTATTATATATTAAAAAATTATTATATCAATACTAATTATTATGTTAATTTAATGAAATTATAAACGCTTGACATTCCTACAGTTTATAATATATTTCTTATTCAATAAATTATTAATTTTTTAATTGGAGAATAAAAATGAAAAGAATAATAATAATTTTCATGGTTGTATTTAGCTTAATGTTATCTTGCAGTAATAATAATGAAAATTCTTCTGAGAGTTTAGAAAATACTGAAGGTAGAATCGTATATGTTGGAATAGACGCGGCTTTTCCGCCTTTCGGTTATTTGGAAAACGGAAATATTGCGGGATTCGATTATGATATAATGAGCGAAATAGCCAAATTAACTGGTATAAAAGTCGAATTCAATCAAATGCAATTTGCGGGACTTTTGCCAGCATTACAAACCAAGAAGATAGACGCGATTATAGCGGGAATGACCGTAACCGAAGAGAGAAAACAATTCGTTAATTTTTCTAAAACTTATTATGTGTCGAGCCAAGTTATTTTGGCTCATAGATACGATAATAGCATAAAAAATTTTGATAATCTCGATGGAAAAAATGTCGGAGTCGTTATGGCGACTACGGGCGATACTATTATGAGGGAAAATAAAAGAGTAAATGTTAGAAAATTTTATACTGGAGCGGAAGCGGTTTTATCGTTAAAAGAAAAAAGGATTGACGCTATAGTATTCGATAGAGAGCCATGCAAAAATTTCGCAAAATATAACTCTGAAATTAAACTCATAGAAAGCGATGCCATTCAAGAAAATTACGCGATAGCCGTTCGCAAGGAAGGCGCTTCTCTGCTTGAAAGTATAAATAAAGGAATTTCAATAATTATGACAAACGGAACTTACGAA
>NZ_SJDU01000756.1 GCF_005518285.1 Brachyspira catarrhinii
TTGATATTTCAATAAAATTAAATCCAAATATAGATAGAACATATTTTGAAAAAAGTATTATATTATTTGATATTGAAAAATATGAAGAAGCTATTATAAATTTAAATAAAGTAATAGAATTAAACCCAAAAGAAGAAGGAGCTTACTATAATATAGGACTTATAAAAATAGAATTAGAAAATTATATTGAAGCCATAGAATATTTTAATAAAGTGATTGAATTAAATCCGAAAGAAGAAGGAGCTTATTATAACATAGCATATTCAAAAGTAATTTTAAAAAAATATGAAGATGCAATAATATATATTAATAAAGTGATTGAATTAAATCCAAAAAATGAACATGCTTATTATTTAATGGCAGGATGTCAATATGATTTAAAAAAATATAATATTGCCATAGAATATTACAATAAAGTTATAAAATTAAATAATAACAATAAATATGCATACTTTCTGAAAAGCATTTGTAAAGTATATTTAGAAAATGAAAACGCTATAGAAGATTTAATAAATTTTT
>NZ_SJDU01000757.1 GCF_005518285.1 Brachyspira catarrhinii
ATATTCCCGCTTATATAGGCATTCTTTAACGCTGTTTCGCCGTAATTACTTTTAAGATTAACATCCGCTCCGTTGTCGATTAAGAATTTTACGACTTCAACAGAATTACTATTCTCGCAAGCATACATTAAAGCGGTTATACCATCATCGTTAACTTCGTCAACTTCTACTCCAGATTTTATCAATAATTCTACCGCTTCTTTATTCCCAATGTGAGATGCATACATCAATGCAGTCATACCATAATTGTCTTCTGTAAGATTAACACAATACTCTTTATCATATCCGCAATTCGGGCAAAACATCCAATAGCTTTCTATAGGTTGACCGCAGTATTGACATTTTTCTTTTACTTTATCATTAAAATATTTTATAATTAAAATTACTATACAAACTCCTATAAAAACTCCTATAATTAAACAAAATAAATATATTACCATGATATTATCCTTAAAAATAAATTTTTATTTATAACTAAACAAGGATTTTTTATTTTCCTTGATAAGCTATCGAAAT
>NZ_SJDU01000758.1 GCF_005518285.1 Brachyspira catarrhinii
TTTATAATTAAAAAATTAGAGGTAAACAATGTATAAAATATCCGAATTAAAAGAATTATTAACAAATAAAAAATTGGACGATAAATTTGACAAAATATACGGAGGAGATAAAAATTCAATCGAAGAAGCTTATTTAAGATTGTCTTCGGTTTTGGAGAGCTTTCAAAAAATAGAAAAATCTGATAATGTCCAAATATTCAGCGCTTCGGGAAGAACGGAATTATCGGGAAATCATACCGACCATAATAACGGGAACGTTTTGACGGCTTCGATTAATTTGGATAAATTGGCTTTGATTTCAAAGAGAGAAGATAATAAAATAATCGTTTATACGGACGGAATCGATAATCCAGATTCTATAGATATTAATAATTTGGAAATCGACAAAAAAGAATATGGAAAATCAACCGCTTTAATAAGAGGAGTTTGCGCGGGACTTATAAATTCGGGTTATAAAATCGGAGGATTTACCGCTTTCTTAAATAATAAAGTTTTAATGGGAAGCGGACTCAGC
>NZ_SJDU01000759.1 GCF_005518285.1 Brachyspira catarrhinii
AAACAAGAATTTATTTTAAATATCGATATAAAAAATATTAATTTTATAAAAGTCGATTATCAATTATGCTCGGAAAAAGATAATATATGCCTGCCTCCAAAAAGCGAAATTATATTTGGCGAAGAAATTTTAGAAAAACCTGAAAATGCAAGTTTTATAGAATACGATAATATAAATAATAATTTAGAAAATCAAAATCTATTTATAACTTTAATAATTATATTTGTATCGGGGCTTGCTTCTGTTTTTTTGCCATGTTCCTACCCTCTTTTGTCAATAACGATTTCAATATTTTCAAATTCAAATTCTAAAAATTCAAATGATAAAAATAATAAATCAAATATTTTGCATTCGCTTTTATTTTCTTTAGGAATAATAACGACTTATACGATTTTAGGCGGAATTGTATCAATCGCTGGATTCTTTTTTCACAAAACGATTTTATTTGGAAGCTTGGTATATAATCCTATAGTTTTGACAATTCTAATTTTATTTTTTCTATATTTTACTTTTT
>NZ_SJDU01000760.1 GCF_005518285.1 Brachyspira catarrhinii
CTTTTTTATTTTTTATCCTATTAAAACTCCGTAAAGTTCTGTATTCACTGCCAAAGTACCTTTCACTGTGAAAGTATAAACAGGGCTTGAGGCATTAGCAGAAACTTCACCCATCGATAAAACGCAGGCAAATAAAGTATATTCTCTTCCTACATCATCAGTAAATACGCAAGTTCTGTTTGTACCTTGAACAAGTCCGTTTGTAAATATTCTATTTCTCCAAGTTTCCGCAGGAGTTACAACTTTATTAATAGAAACATTAATTGTAGCAGGAACCGCCATTTCAACTGCCCCAACAGTCCCGAAATTAACTTTTAATTGCTTTACTGTTTCTTCATCTATACTCATAGAAGCGGCGTCTTCTCCCATATCGAACGCAGTAAGGTTTAAGTCTGCGTCATCAGGAAAAATCAAAGAAGTAACCGCTTTATTTATAAATCTTTCTAAATAGCTAGGTAATTGTACCATTTATAATCTCCTTTATTACTATGCTTGAACTCGGCTATAATTAT
>NZ_SJDU01000761.1 GCF_005518285.1 Brachyspira catarrhinii
AAATTGTACTATCTTGATGGAACTAATAATCCTAATATTAAAGGAGCAAGAATATTAAAATATCCAAATGATAAAGTTTTATACTGTTATAAGTATATTACTTTAGCTAAAGAAATAGAAATAGAAAATGAAAAAGTTTTGGTTGGATTTAGTACAAATGGTTATTGCTTTGAATGTGGTTTGAGAAAGAAAATACCTTACAGAGATGAAAATAGAACAGAAAATATTTTAACAAAAATTGAAGAAAAGAAAATCAATTTTGAAGGATATGAAAGATGGACTAATAATATTCATTGGGATTATCATTGGTATTATTATAAATATTTTGATACTTGTGACAATATATCATTATTAGATAATGAATATAAAATATTAAAACCTGTTATAGACGCTTTTCTACAAAATAAATAATTATTAATTTGTTATTAAAATAAAGGAGTTTAACTTAAATTAAAAGCTAAGCTCCTTTTTTAATACTAAAATAAAAAATATCATATTTCAATAAGAA
>NZ_SJDU01000762.1 GCF_005518285.1 Brachyspira catarrhinii
TCGTATTACACATAAGAAATTTCGTATTTCACATAAGAAATTCTATATTGCAAATTAGAATTGTTATTATCGTTAGAATAAAGAATAAAAAACATTCCTTTCCCAAAAGCATGTCTGCTTCCCGCTCTTATAATATCCACGCATATTTTAGAAAGTTTTACTCTTGTAGTTAATTTCGTATTCTTAATTTTAATCTCATAAACTCCGACTGACTCGTCAATATTTAAATCGCCAAGCCAAACTATCGCGTCATTATTTGAATTATCCAAACAATCGCTATATTTTTTTACTATCTCCTCTTCTCTCGGAGCAACGCCAACTTTATATTTAAAATTATCTCCCAAATATTCAACCCAATCTTCCCGATTATATCCGCAATCAAACCTCATTATTTTTCCCCTCAATTTATATATTACTTTATGATATTAAACAACTTAATAATAAAAATAACAAGCCTTTAAGATATTGATTTTTTAAAAAAATTGCATATACTAAATATTATGAT
>NZ_SJDU01000763.1 GCF_005518285.1 Brachyspira catarrhinii
TTATTTCCTAATTTCCTAGAATATTCTCGCTTTGTCCGCCGTTGTAATGCCCTCTTACCGAGTATCCAAGTCATTCGCCAAGCACTCGTCTTTAAAGAGGTTGAAGGAATTAGTGTATCCATTATTGACAGCTTCCCCATTCCTTTGTGTCAGCCTATTCGTAATTTCAGAAGCAAAGTTCTTGGAGATTATGCAAATGTTGGCTACAATGCTACAAAGGGACAGTACTTCTATGGATGTAAATGTCATGCTTTAGTCAGTGAATCAGGCTATGTCATAGACTACACAATTACTCCTGCTTCAATGGCTGATAGTTCAATGACCGAGGAAGTGTTGAGTCAATTTGGGACACCAACAGTCCTTGGAGATATGGGATATCTAGGTCAGTCACTGCATGATAGGCTGGAATTAAAAGGAATTGATCTAATGACACCTGTCAGGAAGAACATGAAGCAAAAGAAAATCCTTTTCCCTAATTTTTCAAAACGTAGAAAAGTGAT
>NZ_SJDU01000764.1 GCF_005518285.1 Brachyspira catarrhinii
AACATCGGCATTTGCGGCAAGCGGTTTCGAGTTTTTATTCCAATTAGCTGGCGGAATGGGCGCTGCAATTCCAAATAAGGAGACCAAAGATTTGGGCTTTGGGACAGGTTTAAGCGCCGATGCCGATATTAGCGCGCAAATCGGTTATATGTTCCAAGTCAAAGAAGGCTTCGGAATAAGCGTTTTGGGAGAATTGGGCTATAGCTGGGATATGTATTCCATTGGATATGGAGACTTATCAGTAGTTAGTAATAGTAGTTATAGTTATAGCGCTTCCGAAGGTATGTCTATTTGGCAATACTATCATAGCTTCAAATTAGGGCTACTTCCAAAATTTAATATTGGCGTTGGCAGAAGAGGCGCAATAGCCATAGGAATTGGCGGAGGAGTTAAAATCCCTCTTGCTGGAAATTATAACACTCATTCTACTTTGGCAGTAGAAAATGCAACAACAAGAGAAGAAGTTGAATCTAGAGTTGATATGAACCTTAAAAG
>NZ_SJDU01000765.1 GCF_005518285.1 Brachyspira catarrhinii
TTTTTAAAATATAATTCGACTATTATATAATTAGTTATGAAATTAGTCAAATATTAAGTTTAAAATAAAAAAGACACCGCAATAAATACGATGCCTTTTTCTTATCTTATCAATTTTTGTCAGTTTATTAGTTTTTAAGCCTTATGATTTTTTAAAATTAACAGTTACGCCTTCTCCTGAAACTTCGCAATCAGATGCACTTGTGAATTTGAAAGTCATAGATACATTTCCTTGACCTGTGAAAGGATTTACAACTATTATAGCTACCGTCCATTCGTTAAATTCTTTATCTTTATTAGCATCCCATTCTGTTATTGTAGCTTTACTTCCAAAGTCTATTTCTCCCGCGTCGCTGAAAGTAAAACTCAATCCTTGTCCATCCGTATCGTTCCAAGTTCCGACTAATTGAGTGGGTTTAAATGTTGTTGGGTCTGTGCCTTTATCTTTACAAGAAATAAAAGCGACTACTAAAACTGATAAAACGATAAGAAATA
>NZ_SJDU01000077.1 GCF_005518285.1 Brachyspira catarrhinii
GTTTACAATACGGAGGAATATTTGTCAAGATGTTTAGACAGTATAGTTTATCAATCTTTTAACGATATGGAAATAATAATTGTGGACGATTGTTCTTCTGGGAATTGTTTTGAAATAGTCGAAGAATATCAAAAAAATAATCGTATCAATAAAAATATTAAATACATAAGAAACGAAGAAAATCTTGGTAGCGCTTGGAGTAGGTTAAACGGCTTAAGCGAGGCTTCGGGAAAATATATTCATTTTGTCGATAGCGATGATTGGGTTGAAAAAGAATGCTATCAAAAAATATCTAAATATTTGGCTGGTAAATTTGACGCTATATATTTCAACGGTTCTTATGCGGACGATTATAAAACTTGGGAATACGACTTTCATATATCGGGCGACTCAAAAATATACGGCAAAAGAGCGGCTTTCGATAAAATGTTTTTTAACGATGCCGAAAGAAGAACCTTGTGGTGCAGAGTTTTTAAACGCTCGTTATTAATAAAAGGAGCTAAATATATGCCTGCGGAGAAAATATCTATAGCGGACGATTGGATATTAAATTTATTTGCTTTATTTTTCGTTAGAAAATATAGAACTGTATCGGATATTTTCTATTATTATTATCAAGATAATCCTAACGCAATGACGGCGATTGTTGAAAGTAAGAAAGAGAATAAAATATCTTTTTCCAAATTGGATAATAATTTAAGGCAATTATATATTTCCTATAATGCGGTAGTCGATTTTCTTAAACAAAATAAAGTGTGGAATATATATCGTTATTCTTGGGTTTTGTATATTATCAGAGATTTAAAATATTCTTTAATCAATCCTTTTTCTAATTTTGAAAATTATTTTGAGAGTTTGTATAAAGTAGATAAAGATAAATATATTGAAGAGAGTTTATTATATTTCAATTCCAACGCGTCAAACTTAAAAGTATTGAATTTCATTTATTCAAATTTATTAGAATCGAGTGGGATTTGGGAGAGAAAATTATTTAAATATTCTTTAAGAACTTTCTTTTATAAAATATGGACGGCAATAATTAGAGTTAGGAATTATCCGCAGAATATTTTTAAATTCAATATCACAAAAACTAAAGAGCATAGAAGAGCGTATATTCGAATTCTATTTTTCAAATTAACGATTAAATTAAAAGGAGAGGCAAAATGTATTTAATAGTCGGCGCGGGAATATCTGGTTCGGTTTTGGCAAATTTGATAGCGGACAGATTAAACGAAGAAGTTTTGATAATAGACAGAAGAGAGCATATAGCGGGAAATTGTTACGATAGCAAAATTGAAAATATAACCGTTCATAAGTATGGACCGCATATATTTCATACGAATAATAAAGAAGTTTGGGATTATCTATCCAACTTTACAAAATGGCGTTATTTCTATCTTAAGCCTAATGTTATGATTGAAGGAAATAGAGTTTCTTTGCCTTTCACATTAAAGACTTTGAGAGAATTATTTTCCGAGTCTATGGCGGAGAGAATAGAAAATAAACTAATAACGAAATACGGCTACGGCGTTAAAGTTCCTATTTTAGATTTTCAAAAGAGCAAAGATAAAGATTTGAATTTTATCGGCAAGTTTGTTTACGAAAATGTATTTAAGAATTATACGATTAAACAATGGGGACTTAAACCCGAAGAGATAGACGCGAGCGTGACGGCGAGAGTTCCAATCTATATTTCAAACGATGCGAGATATTTTCAAGATAAGTATCAAGCTATTCCGCAAGAAGGCTATACCAAATTAATAGAGAATATTTTAAATCATAAAAATATTACCGTTCAATTAAATACGGATTATAAAGATTTGCCTAATACAAAAGAATTTAAAGCGATTTTTTATACGGGAGCGATAGACGAATATTTTAATTATCAATATGGCGAATTGCCTTATAGGAGTTTGAAATTCGATATTCTAACTATAGATAAAGAATATTATCAAAAATCGGTTGTGACTAATTATCCTAACGATTACGATTTTACTCGGATAACGGAACATAAATATTTTTTGGATGAGAAATCGAATAATACAATAATATCTATAGAATATCCGCAAGTCTTTTCTTTGGGTAAGAATGAAAGATATTACCCGATAAATAACGAGAAAAACGACAAACTTTATAATAAATATTTAACGCTTTCAGCGGGCAGAAGCCGAGAGAGTAAAAAAATTGAAAATGTTTATTTTTTCGGCAGGCTCGGAGATTATAAATATTACAATATGGATTTGGCAGTGGAAAGAGTTTTAAAATTATTTAAGGAGATATTCAAATGATATTAATAACGGGCGGAGCGGGGTTTATAGGCTCTCATATAGTAGACGAATTAATTAATAATTCTTATAATGTTATAGTCGCTGATAATTTATCAACAGGTAGAATGGAAAATATAAATGAAAATGCAATTTTTTATAATATCGATATAAAAGATAAAACAAAATTAGAAGAACTATTTGTAAATAATAAGATAGAATATATTATACATTTAGCGGCTCAAGCGTCTGTCGGTTATTCTATGAAATATCCTATAAGCGATGCCAATGAAAATATAATTTCAAGTTTGAATTTAATAGAATTAGCTAAAAAATATAATATAAAAAAATTAATAGTTTCTTCTACGGCGGCGGTTTATGGAGTGCCTCAATATTTGCCTATAGACGAAAACCATGATACTAAACCAATTTCATATTATGGGCTTTCAAAATTAACAGTTGAAAAATATATAAAACTTTCCAACATTGATTATATTATATTCAGATTTTCGAATGTTTACGGACACAGACAAATACCGCAAGGAGAAGCGGGTGTAGTTTCCATATTCATGGATTCTTTTATTAATAATAATGAAATAAATATATTTGGAAACGGAAAACAAACAAGAGATTTTATTTATGTAAAAGATATAGCTAAAATATTATCTTTATGCATAAAAAATGACGACATAACCAAAGAAATTATTAATATTTCATCTAATGTATCAATTAGCATTAACGAATTGTATGGGAAATTAAAATATATAACTAAAAAAGATTTAAAAGTTAATTATTTAGAAGAAAGAGAAGGAGATATAAAGCATAGCGTATTAAATAATTCAAAACTCATTAATTATATTGACATTAAATTGACTGATATAGATATTGGTTTAGAAAAAACCATAGAGGAGATAAAATGCCATTAATATCGATTATAGTTCCCGTATATAACACGGAAAAATATTTGCCAAAATGTTTAGACAGCGTATTAAATCAAAATAACGAAAATATAGAGATAATAGTAGTTAATGATTGTTCGCCAAATAATTGTAATGAAATAGTTAACGATTATATAAAAAAATATGACAATATAAAATTAATAGAAAATAAAAATAATTTAGGTTTATATAATACAAGATTGGTAGGAATTAAAGAAGCTAAAGGCAAATATGTAATGCATGTAGACAGCGATGATTATATACTGCCGAATTCTTTAAACGAACTTATAAAGATTATTAACGAAGACGATTACGATATAATAGCTTTTAATTGTTTAATAGAAGACGATAAAGGAAATATTTACGAATCTCCGCCGCAAAATAAAATATTACAAGAAAAGATTATTTATGATAAAAATGAAATGTATGAAGAATTATTTTTAGGCTCTTTGCCAGAAAGTAACGCTACAAAAGTTTTTAAAAGAGAACTGTATAGTTGTTTGGATTATGTTAATAGAAATATAGTTTTTCAAGAAGATTATTTAGCGATTATTCGGCTAATCTTTTCTTCAAAGGCTATAAGATTAACATCAAAAGAATGTTATATATATTATCAGAGAAGCGAAAGTTCCACTAAATTTCAAAATATGAACTATAAACAAAGAGTAAAAACTTTAGGGGATTTAATTTTTGTAAATGAAAATATAGTTAAATTTTTTAAAGATGAAAATCTTAACTCCTATTTTAGTATGATTAGACATAGGGAAAATGTTTACTATAATTGGATTTATAACGATATGATTTCAAATATAAACGACAACGAAGAAAAAGAAATAAAAGATTTAATTTTTAAAGCGTTTCCTCTGATTAGTCCTAATTTGAAAATATTAGACAGAATAAATAAATCTTCGGATAATAATTGTTTTATTTCTATAATAATTCCCGTGTTTAATACGGAAAAATATTTAAAAAGATGTTTGGATAGTATTGTAAATCAAACTTTTAAAGATATGGAAATAATTTTAGTTGACGATTGTTCTTCGGGAAATTGTTATGAAATATTTGAAGAGTATCGAAAAAATAATAAAAATATTAGATATGTCAAAAATGAAAAAAATTTGGGTAGCGCTTGGAGTAGATTAAACGGTTTGAGTTATGCCAAAGGAGAATATATTCATTTTGTCGATAGCGATGATTGGGTTTTCGAAGATTGCTACTTAAAAATATATAAATATTTGGGCAATAAATACGATTGCCTGCATTTTGACGGCATATACGCTTATGACGATAAAACGACAAAAAGAATTAAATTTCAAATTTCAGAGAATACGGAATTAATCGGAAAAAGAAAAGCTTTTGAAGATATGTTTGTAAACGATTCAAGAAGAAGGACTTTATGGTGCAGAGTATTTAGAAAAAATATTTGCTTAAAAGCGGCTCAATATATGCCTAAATCTCATTTGTCGGTTGCTGACGATTGGATTTTAAATTTATTTGCTTTATTCTTTGTAAAAAAATATAGAAGCGTTTCTGATATATTTTATTACTATTTTCAAGATAATCCTAACGCAATGACGGCGGTTGTTGAAAATAAAAAAGATGTTAAATTTTCAGTAGATAAATTAGATAACGCTTTAAGACAAACTTACGATTCTTATAATGGCGTAGTTAATTTTTTAGAACAAAATAAGGTTTGGGAAAAATACGGAGCTTTATGGCAACTTTATATAACGAGAGATATTCAGTATCAATTTCTAAATCCGTATAAAAATTTAGAAAATTATTTGCTTGATTTACAAAAAGAAAATAAAGAACAATATATAAACGAAAGCGTAAAATTATTTAAATTACATTATATAAAAGTATCATATTTACTAAAATTCATACAATCCAATTTATATAAATCGAACGGCGGAAATATAAACGTATTAATATATTTGATTCATAAATATAAAAATAGTTTTAAGAGTTTTACTCAAAATATATTTCATTATTTATTTTCGGTAAATAGAAACTATGATAGAATTACGATATATTTTTTAGGATTTAGAATAACTCTAAAAAGGAATGTAAAATATGAGTAGATTTAAGAAATTTATATTTTCGATAACTGATTATGATTTATATCATATAATAAAAATATTTGGAATAAAAATCACTTTCAAAAAGAAACCTAAAAAGATTAAACCTCAAAAGTCGGATATAGACGCTATAGTTTGGTGGATACCTATTAAAAGTTTGAGAGATGCGATAAGAAATATTTATTATGAATATAAGAATAGTTTTAATAAAATAAATCATGAAAATAAATTAAGACAAGAATTTTTAAACGGAAGAATTGACGAAATTTCAAATCATATTTATGAATACAAAAATAATCTTAATTATTTTGTAAATAGATTTAATGAAATAAATACTTTTATATATGCTCCTTATATAGCCAAATGTATAAATTACAATAAATTAAACTTTAAATTTAGTATAAATGAATTTTTTAATTCTATCGTTATGTATAGTCATATAGCGAGTAAAAATAGCGATTCATATTATTTGCAATTTTTATTTAGAAAATTTTTATGGTTTAATAATTTTTATCCAAAATTAAATTGTTTAATAATACATGGTTTAGGTATATGGTATCAAAATGTAATGAATATTTATATTGCTATTGAAAATAATATTCCATTGGTTATAGAAGAAGACGGATTTATTCGCTCAATTTATACTTGGACAAGCAATAATATTCCTCAAAAATATAGGAATTCAATATCTTTCACATTTTCAAATCTGCCGCATTTCTTTGCCGATGAAATAAACACTTTGGAATATATGCTTAACGATAAAAAATTAAAGCTAAACGATAAACAAATAGAAAGAGCAAAATATTTAATCGATAAAATTATTAAAAATAAAATCAGCAAATATAATCATCAACCGATATACAAACCCGAAATTGGAAAACATAAAAATAAAGTATTAGTGATAGACCAAAGCTACGGCGATATGTCTATAAGTTACGGTTGGGCTAATGAAAACACTTTTAAGATTATGCTTGAGAGCGCGATTAAGGAAAACTATGACGCCGATATTATAATCAAAACGCATCCCGATGCTTTAGTAAATAATTCAACGAGAGCGAAATGTTATTATTCGAGCGAAGATATTAAAGAAAATGTTTATTTGATGGCGGAAGAGATTAATCCAATATCCTTGCTTGAAATAGTCGATAAAGTTTATGTTTGCACTTCGCAGTTAGGATTTGAAGCTTTGATGATGGGAAAGGAAGTCCACACTTTCGGGATGCCATTTTATGCGGGCTACGGACTAACGATAGATTATCAAAAATGCGAGAGACGAACGAATAAGCGAACTTTGGAAGAAATATTTTATATAACTTATATCAATTACAGCTATTATGTGAATCCCGAGAAAGAAGAGCGTTGCGAGATAGAGGAAGCGATAGATTATTTGATAAAGTTAAGGAGAGAATATTTCTTGGAATTTAATATTAGATGCGATGATAAAAATTTAGTCGACATCCCAAAAAGAGATTTTTCATTAAATAGCGGAGAGAGACAAACGGCACAAACTTTGGCGGGAATTAGAAAAGACCATTTATTGCGATATGAACTTGCGGCTAACTTTTTAGAAAAACAATTTAATCAAAATAAAACTATAGGAGCGGATATATTTTGCGGAAACGGTTATGGTTCGTATATGGTTGCAAGCAAATTAAAAATGACGGAGATTTTATCAATAGACGCGTCAAAAGAAGCGATAGAACTTGCAAATAAACATTATAAAATTGAAAATAGAATTAATTTTATAAATAAATTTTTTCCTTTTGAACTTGAAAAAGATAAATACGATTATGTTATATCGTTTGAAAGCATAGAACATATACAAAACGATATTCAATTTATAGAAACGATAATATCCGCTATAAAAAATAACGGCTATTGGTTTTTATCAACTCCAAACGAAGAGGTAATGTCTTTGAAAAAGAATAATAATAAATTTCATTTTAGACATTATACGAATAAAACGATTGGGAATATTTTCAAAAAATATAATTTGGAAGTGATAGAGCAATACGGCGAAGATACATATTCCATAAATGAAAACGGTTTGATTACGGGAACTTTAAGCGAGGATAAAATGAAATTGATAAAAGATTATAACGGGCAGTTTATGGTTTATATTTTGAGGGTTATTAAAGAGTAAATTTTATGGATAAAAATAAGTTTATGATAAAGAATATATTTCAACAATAAAACCATATTTACCAAAACAATAGTATATGATACTAATTTTAAGGATATTTCTTTTTGTGGGGATATAGAAAATATTGACAAAGCAAAAATTAATATTAAAGATTTTCGATTTCCTCGATACTTAATCCCGTATTTTCGCTTATAAATTTTATATCCAAACCTGATTTTTTTAGGTTTTTGGCTATTGAATATTTTTCGTCTTTTATGCCTTTTTCCATTCCTTCTTTTATTCCTTCTTCTCGCTCTCTCGATAGCATCATTTTTTGCCCTACTAAAAATGCATCTCTGGCAGCGTAAGCTCGCATAAGTTTATCGTCCGAAGTAAATCTTTTGTATTCTTCA
>NZ_SJDU01000766.1 GCF_005518285.1 Brachyspira catarrhinii
TTGATATGCTTAAGTTCAGCGGGTACTCCTACCTGATTTGAGGTCAAACTTTAAGAACATTGTTCGCCTAGACGCTCTCTTCTTATCGATAACGTTCCAATACGCTCAGTATAAAAAAGATTAGCCGCAGTTGGTAAAACCTAAAACGACCGTACTTGCATTATACCTCAAGCACGCAGAGAAACCTCTCTTTGGAAAAAAAAAAACATCCAATGAAAAGGCCAGCAATTTCAAGTTAACTCCAAAGAGTATCACTCACTACCAAACAGAATGTTTGAGAAGGAAATGACGCTCAAACAGGCATGCCCCCTGGAATACCAAGGGGCGCAATGTGCGTTCAAAGATTCGATGATTCACGGAATTCTGCAATTCACATTACGTATCGCATTTCGCTGCGTTCTTCATCGATGCGAGAACCAAGAGATCCGTTGTTGAAAGTTTTTAATATTTTAAAATTTAAAAACTTTCAACAACGGATCTCT
>NZ_SJDU01000767.1 GCF_005518285.1 Brachyspira catarrhinii
GCAATGCATGAGAAGGCTATTAGCCATACTAATATTACAGGCTGTGTAGAAGGCGAAATAGAGATTGTTAGTAATGGTAAAAGAATACAAGTAGCAAATGGCAAATATTCTGTAGGTATTTTGTTATATAAAGCTTTGTTGTTTGTAGAATATAATAATTAATTTTTACTTTATCATTAAAAAATATAAATGAATATAAGAGTTGTTTTAAATAGATAAGAGAAAAAGTCGAATATAATAGCTCAAAAATTCAAATAAAACCTATATACGATTTTATAGATTAATATTAATTAAACGCTATATACAATTTCAATCCGCCCATTTTTCAATTCTAATAACTCAAGCTCCCGTATATTTTGCCGCTTCAATTCCTGTGTGACCATCTAAATGTTTTTTATAATTTTTTATTTATTCTTTGACAAATAAAATTATTCTGTTATAATTATATTTATGAAAGAGAATATTATTGAAGTAAAGAAAT
>NZ_SJDU01000768.1 GCF_005518285.1 Brachyspira catarrhinii
GCAGAGAATCAGACAGTCTCATAAATTGGGCATACTCGGCAAATAGAGAAAAGAAAACTTATAATATTCCAGAGCCTAATAAAGATAATCCTACTATACAGGGTAGATATGGTGTAAATGGTTTAAATTTTTCATCACTATTTTATCTTAATGGCAGATTATTTCTTTTTGCCCAGGAAAGCCCTATTGATACAAATCCTACAGGATACAGAGATCCTTCTGCTCCTAAATTTGCTATTGGAATGAGATATTATAGCGTTGATGTAAATAAAGATACTTCAGATAATAATAATTGGGTAGAACATAAATTTCCTCTACGAGAAGGAAGAAATTCAGCTATAGATATTTTTTATGAATCAAATAAATTATATGTAAGAGAAAATGGGAATGATATTTATTATGAGTATATTAAAATAAATGATAATGTTTGGGGTTGGGAAGATGTCTGGACTCTTGCTGCAGATGCCTCAAAAATATGGTC
>NZ_SJDU01000769.1 GCF_005518285.1 Brachyspira catarrhinii
ATGCTTGTAAATTCTTCTAAAAATTTTAATCGAAGATATTGATATAAGAACGAAAAAATATAAAGCCATTAAAAAATTATCGGCGACAGTTACGGCGGAAATCGTTTTTTCCGAAACATTAAAAGTATCCGCCAAAGCCATAAGATTAACCGTGCCTCCAATATAAGTTCCCGTTATCATAGCGGCGACTCCTTCTATTTCGTTTATATAATTTTTTAGTAAAAAATAAGCCGTTAAAGTCCCAGCGGTTGTGCCGAAAGAACCTATTAAAAAAATTATTAATAATCTTCCGCTTTCTTTCCATATTCTTTTTATATCGCATTTTATTAATAACAAAGGTATCGATAACGGGACTATATAATTCCATACTATATCGTAAGTCGGAGCTATAGTGGGAATTATTCCAAAATTGCTTAAAATCATAGCGAAAATTAAAGCTATTACTGGAGCGGAAATAACCGAAGCCAATTTGAGATCG
>NZ_SJDU01000770.1 GCF_005518285.1 Brachyspira catarrhinii
TTCAACCATTTTAGGTGCTCCAAAAGAAGAAGTATAATCTATAGGTGTAATACCAAGTATAGCCTCAACTAATGCCCATAATTCACCAGCAAATTCTACGGTTTCCATAGGTATTTCTATGTCTCCGTATGGAAAATCTGGACATATCATAATATTATTAGGGCTTAATGCCATCATAGCAAGCAAAAAACTCCATAAACTATCTTCATTTCTATTCTCTTCACAAATAATATATTTTAACCATAAACCTTTAGTACCACTATTTCTATATTTAATTAAATTAGAAATAACCCTAGAAAAAGTGTCAACACCTCTTAATTTTTTATATAAGGAAGGTATACCTGTGTCAAGAGATGTAGTTAATATTATTTTATTTTCTCTTAGTCCTCTAAAAATACTCTCACTATATTTAACACAATTTGAATAAACGACTATTGTACCAAAATTAATACTTAAAAGGTAATCTATTATTTCATCA
>NZ_SJDU01000771.1 GCF_005518285.1 Brachyspira catarrhinii
TAGAAGTTCGGATGACGGCAAAAATTGGATACAAAAAGAAAGTATTGATAAACCTGCCGATGCCAAAAATTCATTTGTAACCTATGGTCAAGGCGTAACTTTAAGACATGGGGCTAATGCCAATTCTCAAAAATTAATATTCCCATATTTTTATTCAAATAATAATAGCAAAAGGTTCACGGCAATTATGTATTCTGATAATGACGGCAATACTTTTAGTTCGGTCTGTAATAGTTTTAAAATGCCTACTAAAGAAGTAAGCGGCGACCTGGGCGTTTTTAGCACATTTGAAACTAAATTAATAGAGCTTTCTGATGGAAGTATCCTATATAATACGGCATATTACGAGGGGGGCGTATCCATTTGGGCAAAATCTACAAATTGTGGAAAATATTGGACATTTACAGTATTAGGCACTGATAAAGAAGACCCAGGCGCCAAGCATATAGATTTTAGTAGATATGAATATAATGGAA
>NZ_SJDU01000772.1 GCF_005518285.1 Brachyspira catarrhinii
TGAGGGATTATACTAAAAGAGATAAAGAAAATTATGGTAATATGGATATAGCAAATACTGCATTACCAAAGTTTAAGGATATTATTGCACATATTAGAAATATTTTTAAAGATATTGATTATTCCAACTTTTACACTTGTTCAAGTACAGAGAGATTAGACCTTATAACTAAATTAGCCGATTATGTGTTTTCATTTGAAGAGAAGGAAAGAAACGATTTTTTAGATAATGCAGCGGCATTAAAAAAAGCAGAAGCATTATGCAGAAGTATTATTTCAAGAGAAGAATCTGCAGAAACGGCATTGTATGAAGCGGTTAAAGTAATAATAACTAAAATGCAAAGTCATCAGAAATTATCATTAAGAGAGATAAATCATAGAATAAATAAAATACTTGAAGGAAGCATACAAAGCGAAGGCATTATGAATATTTTTGATGGCAAGGAGGATTCTAAAGAGCTTTATTTATTTGATAAA
>NZ_SJDU01000773.1 GCF_005518285.1 Brachyspira catarrhinii
TGTCTTCTTTTAATAATTGAGACATATCTTCCTCCTTGTTTGATTTTAAAAATAATATCCAATTTTTTAATTCGCTTTTTACATTAGAATTTTTATCAAATTTTGGAATTTCAACATAATGAAGTTGGATGTGGTCGGTTAATATTTTATTAGTATTTTTTTCTTTAAGCAAATAGCAAGTATGCATTCGGTTATCTGTTTTATCAAATAAAATATAGTCAATTAAATTAATGCTTATAACGGGCTTTAATTCAGGATACTCTTCGCCTTTCTTTAAAACATTTGAATAATTTTTACTCCAATAATACAAAGTTCGTTCAAAGAAATTTTTAGTCGAGTAAGTTTGAATTTCAATGATTACGATTATTCCGTTTTCAGTCGTGGCTTTTAGGTCGACAATACTTTCTTTATTTCCAGCTTTTTCGGACATGTTAAACGGATTTAAAATATCAACGGATACAAAAGTTGCAA
>NZ_SJDU01000774.1 GCF_005518285.1 Brachyspira catarrhinii
TGACAAAGTTTGAAAAATATTGTAGAATATTACTAATTAAATTAATTGATATTTAAAAAAATTAAATAAATAAACTATTGACAAATTTTTTAAATATTGTATAATTTAATTAATATTTAATAAAACTAAAAAACGAAGAGGAATTAAATATGAAACAGGTTAACATGTTACGTTAGCCATTCATTTAAACTTTCTCGGCTTTTCTATTGCAAAAATCTATTAAAAAATATTTTCGATTTATGCGGAAAGTTTATTAATCTATTTGTAAATAAACTAATTTATGCATTTTCTTATACATTGGAAAATAAATTTGCAAGTCTTAATAACAAGGTGGCTTCAGCCCCTTGTGTTAACAATTCAGAGAAAAGCACGCAAGGGGTTCGCTTCTGCGCCCTTTAGGGAAAACCCCTTGTTTATCAGAGTTGAGGATTTGTCATTGCGAAATAGTGAAAACTATTGAAGCAATCT
>NZ_SJDU01000078.1 GCF_005518285.1 Brachyspira catarrhinii
CTTGTAGCTCAATTGGATAGAGCAACAGCCTTCTAAGCTGTGGGTTACAGGTTCGATTCCTGTCTGGCGCGAGTGATTTATCCGTTTATATAATATGGCGAATGTAGCTCAGTCGGTTAGAGCGCCAGATTGTGGATCTGGATGCCGCGGGTTCAAGTCCCGTCTTTCGCCCATTATTCAATATTTTCTTCCATTTAATTTATAATAAAGCGTCTGTGGCTCAATTGGATAGAGCATCGGACTTCGGTTCCGGCGGTTGGAGGTTCGAGTCCTCTCAGACGCGATTCTAACTCTTAATAATTTATATAATTTTATAACTATAATCGATTGATTATTTCTATAATTATTTTATAATATTCAGATAATTATATAAATAAAAATTGTATTAATAGATGAAAAGCGCTAATGTAAAAAAATTAAATTTTGCTATGCTGATACTGTTCCCAGTAATAATGCTTATATTTTTGATAGTATGCAATATTTATAGCCTAAATTTAAATCAAAATATAACGAGAGAACTTAATATTTTTACCAATTCATTATCTTCAAATATTGAAAACAGATATATGGAAATGGTATCTCAATATTTCGGAGAGCAATTAGAAGAGTCAGATAAGGCGGAAGAAATTACGAATTTAGTAAAGCAACAAGTTCGATTAGGAATAAATCCCAATTTAAGCAATCTTAAATTTTCAGTGGAACAGTTGATTGGAAATAGTTTATTGGTAATGACTTATGTGGCTTTATTTCTTTTGGTTTTAATGTTCGCTTTAATATTATTTATAAATTATACGAATAATAGCATAGCAAGTAATAATACCACAATCATTACAAATACCGCAAATAATATTAATAACGATAACGATATTAGCATTATTGAAGAAAAAGAAACAAAAAATAAAAAATACGAAGATGACAAGGATTTAAGCAAGGAGAATAAGGAATATATAGATAATCTTCCAACAATTATATTAAAAAAAGCGGAAGATAAAAAATTAAAAGAAATAGAGAATATGTATAAGGACTTGGTAGCTGAAATTAAAGGCTCTAAAAACGAAAAGGCTTTGGAAATACTCGAAAATATTTTTAGTATAGACGATAGAAATTATATGGCTTTAAATGGAGCGGGAATTTTATATACGAAAATGTATAGCAAAAACAATAAGAGCATATATTTCAGAAAAGCGGATAAATATTACGAATCCGCCATTTCAATTTACGACAATAAAGACACTTTAAATAATAAGGGCGTTTTATATTCCACAAGATACGGAAAAGAAAATTCCGATTACGATTATAACACGGCTTTAACAATATTCGACAATATGATTTATTCGAGCGACAAAAAAGATATTATATTGTTAAACAATAGAGCTACAATATATTTGGCGAAATACAATATAACGGGAAACAACGAATTGTTTGAAAACGCTTTGAAGGATTACGATAAAATAATCGAACTTGACGAAAATAATATATCGGCGTTAAATAACAGAAGTTCTCTCTATTTCGACAAATACAAAAAGACAAACGACATTCAACTTTTCGATAAATCTATAGAAGATGTCCGCAAAGCATTTAAAGTAGACTCAAACGAAGCGCTTTCGAGCGATGAAGGTCCTATATACATTTATAAATACTAATTTTATTAAACTAATCAATATAAACCGTATCTTTCGATTAAATCGTAAACGGCATTTTCATCGTCTTTTATTCTATTATAAATTATAAGTTCGGGACGATATTCAAAATGAATCGTATCGTAATTATTCCATTTTCCGCCCCAAATAAAACCATGCTTTTCAAAAATTTTAATCACTTCTTCGGGAGGATGCCATCTGTCTTCGTAAGGCACGGCATACCAATTTTTATTATTTACTCTCGTCCATGCCCAATATGTTTGTTTTCTTCCGTAGTTTCTCGCCAAAGTGTCGAAAGCCGCTCCGTAGCTATGATAACTTCTGCTCGAACTTTTTGAGATTGCTCTCCATAAATATCCGCTTACGGATTTAAGAGAAGACAAATAATTTTTAACTTCGGCGTTAGTTTGAGATATAGCCAATATTTCCGCATTCGCGTTCGCCAAAGGTTTTGCGATAAATCCATGCAATTGAGTTCTATAACCCAAAACGCTCATATTCGTAATATTTTTAATCATGGTTCTCGAACTGTATCCGTCATATAAAGTATTTAAAAATTTATCATTAACGGTTTCTCTTCTGTTTATTCTTTTCCTAAAATTTTCTTCGATTTCTCTCGTTCTTTCTTCGGAGGCTTCGGGAAGTCTCGGAAGTTCTCCTAAAGAATAATTATAGAATAAAAAATTAAGATAATCGTCTTTATTTGGCAAATCTTCGTCCGTTAATAATTTTCCGTCCGCCCAATTAAACCAAATATTATCCAAATAAAAACCCAATTCTCTATTTCTTATCATAGGAGCTGAAATTCTATTCGAATAACCCAAATGCAACGAAATTAATTCCACCGTTCCAGGACGAATTATAATATTGTTTCTTATTCTATTTCTTTCAGCTCTTAATTTATTTTCTCTCGATGAATCGTTTATTTTTGCGGAGATATTGACGGTATAATTCATGTATATTATTAGAATTGAAACTATGGATAAAATTATTATAGCGATTATAGAAGTCAATACCGTTAACCTTTTTGAAGTAAATTTTATTATAAAACTTATAAAAGCGAATACTAAAAGAATCGCCCCGATTATAGAGATATATTTCAAAATAGTCATATAAACTAAATTCAACTCATATTTGAATTTTTAATCATATCAGAAAGCAGAAGACTTTGGGCGATGACGGGATCGAACCGCCGACCTAGTGCTTGTAAGGCACCCGCTCTCCCAGCTGAGCTAATCGCCCTCGCATTTTGAAATGACTTGAATATTTTAACAAATAATTAAAAAAATGTCAATAGTTAAAAATATTATTTTCATTTATGTTATTTAAATCTTGAGCGGAATTTTTTCAATGACAAAATCTAAACTATTCAATAATAGAATTATGACAACTTATATAATAACTTTATACAATTTTGTAAATTTTTTTACTTTTTTTCAATAAAAATAGGCTAAAACTCGCAAATACGAAATCTTTTACTTGATTTTTTTAAATAAATTTCTTATACTATTGATATGAGAATGGAATTTATAATCTAAATATAAAATCCTTATGATTTCAATTTTAATGGAGGCTTCAAATGAAAAAGCAAATAATTTCAAAAACTATCGCATCGTTAATCATGTCGATTATTTTAGTCGCAGGATTCGTTGCTTGCGAGAACGAAGTTACAGAGCCAGAAAAATCTATAGAATATATCTACATTGAACCTGAGCCAGACACTGAACCCGAACCAACTCCTGAACCTGAACCAATTCCTGAACCCGAACCAATTCCTGAACCCGAGCCTGAACCTGAAAAAACTTTTCCCGAAGATACATATATGTGGATAAGACGTCCTTTTGGAACAAATGTGAGAGTGTCTTATCAAGATACGGAGACATTAGACGAACTTTGGAAAGATGTGATTGACAGAACCGATAGATATCCAAGAGACGGCAAAAGAAGAGGGTATCTAAAAACGGAAAATACTAGAGATTGGGTAGGTAAGAAAGGAGGAAATTTCTACTTTGATAACAACTATAATATTCGCTGGGAGAAGAAATCCGAATGGGTAATGAAAATATTCAGAGGCGGAGCAATCATTAAATATTTAGCGGGACTTAGAGGCAACTCTACGCCTTCTGGAATGGACGCTAAAGGAGGCAGAGACTATAACGGACGCTGGGCTATAGCGGGGCTTTATAGTTATGGCGTAGGCTGGCATTCGCATATTAAAACTTTATCTATGGAAGATGAAACTAAAGATTATGCAAAAATATTTTTCGGTCAGGGAGGTCCTGGAGACGGCAAATACGAATCGATGACGGATTATAGAGAAGTCGGCAAAACGGAAGTATTGGTATTGCATGAAGGAATGGCTTTGGATTTGGGAACTGGATTATGGGAAGTGGGCGGTAAAAAGGCATGGAACTTGCAAGGAAAGACTGGTTGGACGGGAGTGTCTTATGCGGCTCAAATATATTTGGATTTACATGACAGAGGCAGCGGATTCTGGAAACAGATAAGAGGACAAAATCCTAACGAATATATGGGTAGATTTGAGGAAAAGGGACCGCATCAAATTTATAAATGGGGATTCCGTTTCGCTTTCGACAGAGTATATAGTTTTGATGTAGGATATTCTGGCAGCAGTGGAACGAAGTGGTAATAAATAAAATAATATGATATAATTTTTACAAGTTTCAAAATGTTTAGGGCTTGCTCGTTAAGGGCAGGCTCTTTTTTATATATTTGGAATGCCACGAATTTATCTAGCAATGACAAATTTTTAATAATTCTGAAATCTTATTTTATCGTTTTCAACCGAAAAACCGTAAATTGAATCGTTAAAAATCTTTATTCCTCGAAGTTTATTCAGTCCGTCAGTTCCCATATATTCTTTACTATAATTTTGCGACAAAAAAGGATTCGTTCTTATAAAAAAATACATTCCGTTTTCTATTCCCGTATAAGTCACTCTTCCGCTCGAAGAAATTCCAACGGCTAAAGAATTGTCTCGAGACGGGATTCTATATCCTTCCGCCAAATTAAAATTATTTATTTCCGTAGTATATATAACATCGTCTTTATGTTTTCCGTTTTCTATATTCATTGTAAGTATAGCTATTACTTCTTTTTCCGCGACATAAACGCAATCTATTATTTCTCTGTAAGACATAGTATTTGTGTCGGCGTATTCTATAGTCGAAAGCAAATATTCGTTTTCCATTTTTCCCGTATTCATGTCGTAAATATTGATAATCGGAATTTTATTTCTATCTCTTTTCAAAACTGCAAATTTATCGTTTGTAAGCGAAAATAATTTTATTAAAGATTCGTATTCGTTTTCTATTATCGAATCTATATTGTATAAAATTTTTCCTTCTGGAGATATTTTATTTAAAGAAACAAAACCGACTTTAGTATAATTCGTATTCGTTACCGTAATCGTATAAGTTCCCGTGCGCGGATTGTCGTCTCCTTCGACTGTCGGGCTTTCTGACGGCAAAGTTATCGTTATATTTGAAACTATTATATTGTCTATAAATCTTGAATCATATCCCGTTATATAAATATTTTGATTATCGTCTATTAAAGATATTTTTGATTTTTCCAAACTATTATATTCCAAATTAAAATTTCTAATATTGTTTCCTTCCGCTATTATCACTCTTGAATTCGACAAATCGAGCGCGTAAACGATATTGCCCTCTATATAATAAAAATCTCCGAAATAATACTGCCCGTTTACATTATAAACTTTTGGGCTGTCCAAATCGACTATATCGTTGCTGTAAACCGTTATATCTTTATTAAGTTCCAACTCGGCTATAACTTTTGCGGGAGTTATCGGAGGTTTAGGCAAACATGCGATAATGCAAAATAAAATGAAAACCGAAATAAACGAAAATAAAACTATTTGAATAATTTTTTTTTGTTTTTTATTTATCATAAAGCCTCTGTCAATTCTTCCAAAGTCAAAGTCGAAGTTCCTCTTTTCCCAACCACAATTCCCGCCGCCGCGTTTGATATTTCCGCCGCTTCCTTAAACGAAAAACCAACCGAAAGACACATTCCCAAAACCGATATTACCGTATCGCCAGCTCCCGAAACATCGAAAACTGTTTTCGCTCTCGTAGGAACGATATAAGATTCTCCTTTTATAGTTTTATCGAATAATGCCATTCCGTTTGCGCTTAAAGTTATCATTAGTTTTGAAAGTCCCAATTTTTTTATTATGCTTTTTCCCAAGATGTCAATATTTTTAGGATTGAATTCGTAGAAATTTAATTTGTTGTCTATTTTTTCTATTCCTTCGAGTCCTTCAATAGCTTCTTTCAAATTCGGCGTCATTAAAGTCGCTTTTTTATAAAATGAAAAATGTTTTATAGCGGGGTCGACAAGAACTGGAACTCTTTTTTTATTGCATATATATATTATTTTTTTTGCCGTTTTTTCGGTTATAATTCCTTTCGCGTAATCGCTCACTATTACCACATTATAATCGTCAATATTTTTTATAAAAGATTTTTCTATTTCTTTATAAATCGATTTTGAAAAAGGACTCGTATCCTCTTCGTCTATTCTTACTATTTGCTGGTTTCCCGCCACAATTCTCGTTTTTGTTATCGTTCCTCTGCTTTCGTCCGTTATGATTCCCGCTTTCGATATATTATAGCGATTCGTCTCTTCGATTATAGAATCAGTCGATTTATCTTTTCCGATTACGGCAATAATTCCAACTTTTCCTTTGTTAGAGAACTTCGAGCCTTCGAGTAAAGCGGATATATTTCTTGCGACATTTCCCGCTCCTCCCAAATAACTTTCTTCATGCTTTACATGCAAAACTGGAACGGGCGCTTCTGGAGATATTCTTATCACATCTCCGTAAGTAAATTTATCGAGCATCAAATCGCCGATTACCAAAACTCTCGCTTCCGTTATTTTTTCAACTTTATTTTTCAAATCCGATTTTTCCGTTTTCATTCTAAAAATAAAACCTAATTTAATTTTTTGTTTAACTTTTAAGAATTATTATAACATAAACTTATTTAAATTGTAATCGTAAATTTTTGGAATATGATTATCGTTTCTATTGACTTTTAATTTTAATTATGTAAACTTATAAAATATAAAATTCTAAAGGCATAAAAATAAATGATAACCGTAAAATACGAAGAATTAAAAAAAGCGACTTTTAATAAATTAAAAAGTGCGGGAATTGACGACAAACAAGCGGAGATAATAACCGATATTCTTTTATATTCCGACATAAGAGGAATTCATTCGCATGGCGTTTTGAGAGTAGAACATTATATTAATAGAATGAAAAACGGAGGAATAAATTTAAATTCTAATTTCAAAATAAATGTTTTAAAACCTTCTTTTGCCTCAATGGACGCGGACGGCGGATTTGGACATGTAGCCACAAAATACGCTATGGAATGGGCTATAAAAACGGCAAACGAACAGGGAATAGCTTTAATCGGAATAAAAAACAACAGCCATTGCGGAGCTTTGGGATATTATAATAAAATGGCGATAGACGATAAAAAAGTTTCTCTTATTATGGTTAATACCGACCCTTGCGTTATTCCTTTCGGCGGCAAAAAATCTTTCTTCGGCACAAATCCCATAAGCTACGGTTTTCCCGCAAAAAGAGATTTTATATTGGGAGATATGGCTACAAGCAAAGTTTCTCTTGGAAGAATATTTACGGCGAGAGACAATAACGAAACCGTGCCGTTGGATTGGGGAGTGGACGAAAATGGAAATCCTTCTTCCGACCCGAATAAAATAAAATATGTAGTTCCATTCGGCGGAGTCAAAGGCTATTTAATAATGACTATGGTTGAAGCTTTTACTGGACTTTTAATAGGAAATGTTTATTGCAATAACTTGGTTAAAATGTATGGAGATATGGATAAAAAAAGAAATCTCGCGACTTTTATTTTGGTTATCGAACCTTCGCTTTTCAACGATATGGAAACTTTTTTGAATACGGTTCAATCGTTTATAGACGATATAAAAAAAGAGCCTACTTTTAACGAAAACGAAACTATATCGATTCCAGGCGAAAGAAAGGAAGCCTGCGCCGAAAATTACGTGAAAAACGGAGTTCCATTATCGGAAAATGTTTATAAATATATTTTTGAATAATTTTATAACTTCATTTTATTGAAGT
>NZ_SJDU01000775.1 GCF_005518285.1 Brachyspira catarrhinii
TATAATCCATTTTTAATTAACCCTGCATCATTTATATTTTTTATTTTAGCTATTTAGTATATTAAGTAATTACTATTAAGTCAATATAATTATTATTGAAACTTATCATTTAATTAATTTTTATTTCTTCTTATCAATTAATTCTTTTAATTCATCATAATAAACATTTTCTAATTTTTTGATAAAATCTTTTAATTTATAATATTTAATAGATTCTGTATAAACTTCTTTAATATTGCATTTTTCAAGCATGGATAAAAGTTTTTTCTTATGATTTCCTCTAGCAATAAAATAAATATTAAGTATTGATTTTATATTTTTAAAAGAAACAGCATTCTCAAAAATATTATCAATAATACAAGTTTTATTTATTTTCCAATCCTCTATTGACTGATTAAAACTTTCACAGCCTGAAAAAATACTGTTCATATTTTTCATATTAGAAGTATTCCAATTATTTA
>NZ_SJDU01000776.1 GCF_005518285.1 Brachyspira catarrhinii
TATTTAATCCATCAGCCTTTCGGAGATTATTACGGTTCTTGGCGAGCTATGGAAGAATTATATGAATCAAAAAAGATTCGCGCTATTGGAGTTTGCAATTTCTATCCCGATAGATTAATGGATTTAGCGGAAAATAATAAAATAAAACCCGCCGTTAATCAAATTGAAACTCATCCGTTTTTTCAAAGAGAATATGATAACGAGATAATGAAAAATTACGGAACGCAAATAGAATCTTGGGGACCTTTTGCCGAAGGACGAGGCGATATGTTTACAAATCCTATTTTATCGGAAATAGGGAAAAAATATAATAAATCTGTCGCTCAAGTGATTTTAAGATGGCTTACTCAAAGAAATGTGGTGGCTATTCCAAAGAGCGTTCATAAAGAGAGAATGATTGAAAACTTTAATATTTTCGATTTCGAGCTTTCCGAAGACGACATGAATAAAATAAAATC
>NZ_SJDU01000777.1 GCF_005518285.1 Brachyspira catarrhinii
AATATAATTCTAAATCTTTTACGGGCGTTACCGTCAATTCGGCATATACGACATACCCGAATGTATAGAACGGTCCCTTCCTCTCAACTCCAAGTAAACTTATATCTCCGCCAAAAATAGTCGCAGATAACGAAGGCTCTACATATAAACCAACGGAATCATTTGAAGCTCTTAACCCTAACGGCAAAGCTATACCTACTCTATATATACCAGATATAGGGACTCTTCCCTGCGGATTCGGTATCCCAGGAACGCTCGCTATATAACCTCCCGATAACTTCTCCGTTCCAGTTGCATCAAACGATAAACTCGTATAATCGAAACCATAAGGAGTTATATCGAAATTCTCTCCCTTATATTTGTTTAGCGTTCCGTTTAAGTTTTCTACAGTCTCCAATGCCTGACTGTATAAGACTCGGATATATGGCTCTATCGATAAACTTCTTTCAGTCGGAA
>NZ_SJDU01000778.1 GCF_005518285.1 Brachyspira catarrhinii
CTTTGTCTAATATACTTGATGTGTTTTTCCATTCATCTTGAAAAAAGTTATAAAAATCTTCAAATCCGTCTTCTGTGTATGCATTAATTTCTTTTCTTTGATGAAGACCTTCTCTTGAAAAATTGCTTGAACCTATTATTGCACATCCATACATTTTCTTTATTTTATCTTTATCATTATATCTTAATACATATAGTTTTGCATGAGTTTTATCATTTGCACTTCTTATTTCAAGAGAGGAGTTTGGGCATTTTTCTTTAAATAGTTCTAATACTGTTTTATTGTTTGTATTTTTATTTAATTCACTAATTGTATACTCTATAAAGTCATTAAATTCTTCTTTATTTGTTTTTGTATTATTTTGATTGTAATTAATATATAAATGCTGAATTTTAGGGTCAATATTCATGCCCATAATAATTTTTACATTTGCTTTTAAAAATGTTTCTCTCGCTT
>NZ_SJDU01000779.1 GCF_005518285.1 Brachyspira catarrhinii
GCAATACTGATGTAATGCTTATAGTGGCTCCCGGTGTTGAAATACCTGAAGAAGATAGAGACTCTACTGGTTACTTTAATACTGTTAGTGCTGATGATTATGTTAATACTTTTATTGATGACGCTTTAGAGTATGAAGAATACCAAAATCCTGAAATATATCAATCTCATGAATGGGTTATAAACTCTATTTATACGCCTGCTTATACTGTAAGAGCAGACGCTATAAGAGCCATAGAATATAATTATGCATAAGGAGTGAAAATGAGTTATACTATAGAAGTGAGTAATGTTACAGGTAAAAATAGAAACTTTCCTTTAAGAAGACTCGACGCTAAAGGCAATGGCTATCTTCAGGATTTTAAGATACCTGCTTATGCTTTAAATCATAAACTCACCTTTGCTAGCGAAGATGAGTACAAAAAATGGGCTAGCAATTACGAAGCGTATGTGTCAG
>NZ_SJDU01000780.1 GCF_005518285.1 Brachyspira catarrhinii
TATATTATAAATATATAATTTATGTATATATTCTATATATTCACCTAATGACATTTTGTATTTTCCTGCGTAGTTTTTAATATCATTAAAATTATTTTTTTCTACTAAAGCTGCCCAAGTCATTTTTTTTGTATTTTCGCTTTTTATTATAGATGTATCTTTTATATTTTTGCATGAATTATGTATCTCTTCTATATATTCGCCTAATGACATTTTATAATTATGAGCATATTTTTTCATATCTTTAATAATATCTTTACTACAATAAAATCCTAAATAAACTTTTTTTTCCTTTTCTGTAGGAAGTATTAATTCTATAATATCTTTAGTTTTGTTCTTTTTTATTTCTTCCACTTTTTATTCCTTATATATTTTTTATCTATACTTTATAAAAAATATATAAGGAAATATGAAAGGAATAAAAAAGGTGTAACTAACTGTTACACCAAAGATAA
>NZ_SJDU01000781.1 GCF_005518285.1 Brachyspira catarrhinii
TATATTTATAGTATAGTAAATAAATCTTTAGTTGTCAATTTTTTATTAAATATTTTTTATTTTATTATTTGTATTGAATAAATTTTAATAAAAATAGATGATATTATTATAAAGCCTATATTCATAGTATATAACCATGAATATAGGCTTCTCAAACTAATTAATTTTATAATAATGTTATTTATTACTCTTTTACAGCTCCTCCCATAAGTCCTGATATAAAATATCTGCTTGAGAATAGAAATGCTATCAAAACAGGTAATACAGCAAAAATAGCACCAACCATAATCTGACCGTAATCTATACGTGTATCTCCTTTCAATACAGAAAGTGCTACAGGCAGAGTATACATATTTTCTGAATTAAGTATTATTAAAGGCCAAGTAAAATCACTCCATTGCCCCATAAATATATATATTCCCAAAGCAGCAAGAGATGGTATCATTAGAGGCAT
>NZ_SJDU01000782.1 GCF_005518285.1 Brachyspira catarrhinii
TTGTTGACAAATTTGCAAAGTTTGTTATATTAGGTGTGGAAAGTGAAAGAAAGGATATCATTCGCTTCTGCGTCCCTTTGGGAACGAGGGCGAAAAAAGGATGTCATTACGAGGACTTGAAAAAGTCCGAAGTAATCCAAATATGGATTGATGCTTTTCTTAATAACAAGGCGGTTTCCCAACGGGACGCCTATGGCGAACCCCTTGTATGCAATTAGAAAAGGGACACAAGGGCTGAAGCCACCTTGTTATGAGAAATGGATTGCTTCGTTTACACTCGCACACGCTGTGCGCCTCACGGCGATGACGGTTGTAATGACGAGAATGATAAATATTGGAGATAGTTCTTTAAAAATGAGTTATTCTTTAATGGATTATTCTTTAATGAATTGCTATTTAATGAATTGTTTCCGTTATTTATAAAAAAAATTAATCTTTATGGAGGTTTTGTTT
>NZ_SJDU01000783.1 GCF_005518285.1 Brachyspira catarrhinii
AATAATTTAAATTTTTATATATCGCAATTTTTTAAGGCATTTAATTTTTTAAGTGTCCGCTTTCGTTTTGCAAAAAACTTTGTCATTCCGAGCATTTGCCAAAATGCAAATGAATCCAGACTAAATAAAATTCGTTTTTATAATTTAGCTTCTTTATTATTGGATTGCCACGACTTTTTACGAAGTCTCGCACACGCTGTGCGCCTCACTCTGTGTGCTTTAGCAACGGCGATGACATGCATTTTTTGTCATTACGAGGATGAAATCCGAAGTAATCCAAAATTAAATGAATTCTATACAAAGTGGATTGCCACGCCTTCGGCTCGCAATGACAATTATTTTAACACGTCATTGCGAGGCATTGGAAATGCCGAAGCAATCAAATTTACTTTCGATAACTTATCAAGGAAAATAAAAAATCCTTGTTTAGTTATAAATATCTTACTTATAGGA
>NZ_SJDU01000079.1 GCF_005518285.1 Brachyspira catarrhinii
TTATAACCGTAATATATAATATAGAAATTAATTCTGGAATTCCGTAAGGATATTTTACTAAATTAACATCTTTCAAACAGTAAATAACGAGCAAAGCAATCATCGAGTAGGGCATCATATCGCCTAAAAATTTTATATATTTTCTTTCGGCTATCGATTTTCTTATTATTACGAAAGGCAAAAATCTTATGATTAAAGTAGCCGCGGCTATAATTAAAGCCGTTATCAATAATTCTTTATTCGTCATTTTTATCTCTTTTATTGTTTATATTTTTATTATGTTTTTCTATATTATATATTACGGTTATAACCGCAAATATTAAAATCATAGCCAAAATTATAAAAGGATTCGTTTTAAATATCATTATAGGAACGGAACATATTAAACCGATTATTGCAGCCATTCTTCCTTTGTTTTTATCCTTATCTTTATTTTCAATCCATTGTTCTACAAATATTACTACAAATAAAGCCGTCAAAACAAAATCCAAACCTTTAGTGTTGAATTTTATAATATCTCCGAGCAGACATCCGATTAAAGTTCCGATAATCCAATAAGAATAATCCAAAAAAGAAACTAAAAATAAAAAATATTTTCTATTTATATTTTCTGGAATTTTCGCGCTATAAAGAATTGAAAAAGTTTCGTCTGTCAAAAGAAATATTAAAAAAGGTTTGAATATTCCCGTCCTTTTATATTTATTCACCATAGAAATTCCTTCAAAACTCATCCGAGCGTTTACGGTTAGAGTAAGTATAAAAGCGTATATAGGATTGAAAGGCGCTAAAAATAAATAATTTGCCGCAATATATTGCATGCTTCCGCAATAAGCCGCCAAACTCATAAATACCGCAAGCCAAGTTTCAAATCCTTTCGCTTTCATTAATATTCCGTAAGCGATTGACAAAAATAAATAACCAATCAAAACTGGAACGGTTATAGGAAAAGAATATTTTAAAGCTTTGGTAAATTCTTTTTTTCTATTCATAAAATAAATAATAAAAATAAATTTGATTTAAATTTTAAATTACTTTTTCAATAATTTTTCTATAGTTTCGTCAAGTTCTTCGGGTTTGACTCTCGAATCGAATCTGCCCGCAATTTTTCCTTTTCTATCTATTAAAAATTTTGTGAAATTCCATCTGATTTTTTCAACTCCTTCTTCGGTAGGTTTTTCGCTTTTTAAGTATTGATATAAAGGTTCTGCTTCCTTTCCGTTCACTTTTATTTTATTGAATAATTTGAATTTCACTCCGTAATTTTCTTCTCTTATTTTTAATATTTCTTCTATCGGTTCTTTTGCCTGCCCGCCGAATTGATTGCATGGAAAGTCTAAAATTTCAAAACCATCTTTTTTGTATTTTTTGTATAATTCTTGCAACGCGGGATATTGTTTTGTAAATCCGCATTTTGTCGCGGTGTTTACTATCAATAAAACTTTTCCCTCGTATTTGCTTAATTTAACATCTTTTCCGCTATAATCTTTTACGATATAATCATATACGCTCATTTTTAATTTTCTCCTATTAATAAAATTTAAAATAAAAAATATTTAAGCTATTATATTTTAATTAAAAAATTTATCAATAAATAAAATCATAATGTTTGCTTGCAATGATAAATTCAACCGTCATTGCGAACGAAGTGAAGCAATCTACAAATCAACAGAAGACTTCGCTGAGGCTAAAAACCCGCACGCTAAAGCGGGCAGACGCCGAGTGAAGCGGGTATGTTGCCAAGTCTTCCGTTGTAAAGTAAAGTTGAAAGTTAGATAACAAGGGCAGTTGCCCCTTGCGTTAACAATTCAAAGGTAAGCAAACAATTGGCAACTGCTACATTGTTATTAGGATTATTAATTAATTCTGATTGGATTACTTCGCATTAAAAATGCTCGTAATGACAAAGTCGGGCGAAGCCAAAAAATAAAAAGCGCATCTCGTAATTGAGATACGCTTTTTAAATTTCTTTTTAATTATAAAATTTATTTTCAAAATTCTTAAAATTATAAAAGAGATTTTGCAGCTTTTAACGCCGCTTCATAATCGGGTTCGTTTGTGATTTCTGGAACATATTGAACATATTTAACCGTATTGTCTTTATCCAATACAAACACTGCTCTCGTCAAAAGTTTTAATTCTTTTATAAGAGTTCCAAATTTTTTTCCGAAATCCCTTTCCGCATAATCGGACAATACTATATGCGAATTAGCGTTTGCAGCGGCGCACCATCTCGCTTGAGCGAAAGGCAAATCCAAAGAAACCGTCACAACCGTCACTCCGTTCAAATTAGCCGCTTCTTTATTGAATCTTTTAGTTTGAATATCGCATACGGGCGTGTCCAAAGAAGGCACTGACGATATAATTTTTACGGTAGAACCCGCATCCGAAAGAGACCAAGCGCTTAAATCCGTTTTTGCTCCAGTAAAATTAGGGGCTTTTGCTCCTTCCGTTAAAGCCTCTCCTTCCAAATGAACTTCTCCGCCTTGAAATGTTATTTTCATTTTTGTTTCCTCCAAAAATTAAATTAATTATTTAATGATAATAATTACTAATAATATATTATTTATAAAATAAAGTCAATATTATTGCTCTTTTTTGATTATTATCTGCCTTAATTAACGGAGGATTTTAGTTTGACATGATATTGGTGAAAATTTTGCTTGACTTTTTTCTCTTTTTTACTATCTTAAATAATGATAAAAACGACCCAACTACTAACCAACAAGAAACAGAAAATAATGGCGGAACGGGAATCAACCTAAAAGATGCATGAACTTTGACTTTCAATGACGATTATAGCGGGGCTACATTTACTCAAAACGGAGAGACAAAAACATTAACTAAAAAATAATTAAGAGGATATTAAAACTATCAATAATATCATATAATATTTATCATTATCATAATAAAGGTTTTTTTAAGCTCCTTTATTATGCGTTTTTTAATTATTTCAAACAAAATCCGCTGCATTTTTCTATATATCCAATCGGATTATAAGATAATTTCGCTTTTCTAAGTCCCAAATCTCCTACATCCTGCTCTCTATTTACGAATTTAAATCTTTCGTCTTTATTGTTTTCTAAAAAAAGTTTATTTATAGCCTGATAACTTCCTTTATAATCTCTGTCTCCTCTCTCCGAATGAACTACCATAGTGTCTCTTAAACTCAAATCGCCAATGCTGTAGGCTCTCACTTTTCCGTCTATATAAATAACTCCGCCGACTATATAGTTTATATTATCCCAATAATCGAGCAGAGTTTTTATCATAAGAATATCCGCTTCGGCTCTTATTTCATGCATGAGCAATTTATAACCGTCAAAAGTTTCGCAGTCTTCGGTTGCCATCGCGTTTGCGAAATTATTTTGCATCTCGTCCATTTCCCATTTATTTTCAAATTCAAATATTTCTTTAACCATGCTTCTGTCAATAGGTTTGTATTCAAAATTATTTTTAATAAATTGATTATAAAGATTTTTTTTGTTATGGAATTTTCTTCCGCTTAAATTCATTAATTCGTTATAGTCGTATAAATATTCCCATTCGTCTCTGCTTTCTTTTATTTTTATATTTATTTTTTCTTCCCAATGTTTAGCAAGCTCTTTCGGAACTCTTATTATACTTTCGTTCTCTCCAATCATATCGCATAAACAATTTTCTTTACAAAAATTATGCTTAAACCAATCTCCTACTGGCGCCCAATAAATAGTGTAAGGCGAACGCTGTCTTATCCAAACCAAATCTTCCGTAAAAGCCCATTCGAGCATATAAATATCTTTAAGCCCGAATAAATTTATAAATGTGTAGTCCGCCGACTGAACGGGAGTTATCGAAAAGTATTTATGATATAATTCTTGTTTTTCTAATGTTATCGGTTCAAAATTAAGCATCGATTATCCTTTTTATATAATATGATATTATATCTTTAAATTAATTTATTGTAAATTATTATATTTACAATATGGACGAACCAATATCAAAAGCTTTACTTAAAACCTCTTTGCCTTTTATATCGCCTACTCTCATAACTCCTCCAGCAAATAAATATCCTAAATCTTTCCAACCTAAATAATTTAATAAAGATTTATAATAATGAATAACGGGTTCAAAATTATCCTTATCGTCTCCTTCAGCTGCCATAAGCATAAAACATTCTTTATATGGCGTTTTATAATCAGGGTCTATTTCAGTTACGGCAAATATTCTATCTATTGCTGTTTTTAATTGAGCGCTAAAAGCCCAATAATACATAGGCGAAGCCAAAACTAATATATCCGCTTCTTTATAATGCGGGTATATTTTTAACATATCGTCTTTTTGAGTGCATGGACTTTCTGGGTCTTTGCCTCCGCCTAAACAACCTTTGCATCCGTTTATATTCATGAAGTGCAAATCAAATCTTATTACTTTATGCCCCTTGCTTTCCGCTCCTTCCGTAAATTTCTCTATAAGAGAATATGTGTTTCCGTTTATTCTTGGGCTTCCGTTTAATATCAATATCTTTTTCATTTTATATCTCCTTGAAAATTTTAATTATATAATAGTTTTATATTGATATTATTATTTTAATATTATATAATACTAATATCAAGAACTTACAAAAAAGTTAGATACTATAATAAAGTAGAGTGATAAACTTTACATATGGAAAAATTTTATGAATAAAGAAATATTAAAAGAAAAATATATTGAAAATACTGGTTTTGCCTATACTATGTCGTTAATAGCTGGAAAATATAAAATGATTATATTATATCTTTTGGCAGAATTAGGGATAATAAGGTATAACGAACTAAAAAGAATAATCGGAAAAATATCTTATAAAACTTTAAGTTTATCTTTAAAAGAATTAGAGAAAGACAATTTAATTATAAGAAAAGAATATCCTCAAATACCTCCGAAGGTAGAATATAGTTTATCAAAAATTGGAAAATCTTTAATTCCTATATTAGACGCTATATGCATATGGGGAGAAAAGAACAAAAAATAATTTTTTAATTTGCTATTTTTTATTCTTTCTAATAAATCTTTTTATATTTTTAAAAAATTCGCCTTTGCCGTTTTCGTCTCTTAATATATATTTTAACATAAATCTTAAATAAGGATGATAAATATACATGGTTTCTTTTATAGTCATTTTAGTTTTATTATTCGAAAAATCTTCGAGAATATAAGTCCATAAAGTAACGCCTTCGTCTTCCGATTTGAATATTGATATTTCCGATATTTTTTCATTTTCAATTCTGCGAACTTCCGTCAACTCTTGATAGATTTTTCTTTTTTTATAAGTTTGCATTATTTTTATTTTTTCGTTTCCTATTCTTTCCGTTTTCACTTGATATAAATATTTTACCCAATTAGGATAATTTTTATAATCCGTTAAAAATTGAAATAATTCGTTTTTAGCGATATTTATAATTTGAGTTTTTTCTTTTGTGAATGACGGAGGAATTCTTTTTCCTATTATAGACGGAGCGATTAGCATTATTCCCATCAATATTAGAGGCATTATTACGAATATTGGAACTATATAAAGCATTATTTTCCTTATTTTTTAGGTTGTTTTAGCCGTTTTTTCTTAAAATTTTGCTTGTAAAAAATTTGCTATTTTTTTTAATATATGTTATATTATAGCATATTAAAAATTAAATAAAAGGGTCTGTAGCTCAGATGGTTTAGAGCGTTCGACTGATAATCGAAAGGTCGGTGGTTCAATTCCTCCCAGACCCAAACGGATTCTTTTATAGAGATTTTTTATAGATTTTTAAGAATTCGAATTCGGGGGTTTAGCTCAGTTTGGGAGAGCGGCTGTTTTGCAAGCAGTAGGTCGTGGGTTCGATCCCCATAACCTCCACATTGAAAACGATTTTTAAGATATTGAAAAATATTTTAAAAGTCGTTTTATTTTTTACGATATTATTCTTATAAGTATTTTAAAATTAAAAACATTTTTAAGGAGAAAAATTATTATGAATAGAAAATTTTTATTATATATTTTTATTATTCTTTCTTTATTCGTTTTTCAAAGTTCGTTTGTATTCGCTTTGAATCAAGATGAAGAAACGCTTTTGGACGCATCGATTTTTGGCGATGACGATATTGTGGAAAAAATATTGGAAAAAAATATCGATGTTAATATTCAAGACGATGTCGGAAATACCGCTTTAATTTTAGCCGCTATGGAAGGACATACAAAAGTTGTGGCTTTACTGCTTCAATCGGACGCCGACAAATCAATCGTAAACAAACATGGCAATAACGCTTTATTTTACGCAAGGCAAAGAAATCATAGAAATGTGATTAAATTATTGGAATAACTAACAATAATTTTAATTGTTTTAAATTATATCGTTTAATTCTATACTTTTAAAGCATTGCTAGATATAAACAAAAAGTATTTGACTAAAAGAGATTTGATATTAAAATAAAATTAATTCAAATAAAAATTGAAAATTATATATTGACTCTGGAGTTAACTCCAATGTTATAATATTAATAAAATAAATTAATGGAGTTTTAAAAATGTTATACAAAAAATTAGGAAAAACGAATATTGAAGTTTCGGCAATCGGTTTGGGTTGCATGGGAATGAGCGCTTCTTACGGATTCCCTGACGACAAAGAAAGTCATGCCGTTTTGGAAAAAGCGATAGAACTTGGAATCAATTTTTTTGATACCGCCGACATTTATGGAAACGGAGTAAACGAAGAATTGATTTCAAAAGTTTTAACGCGTCATAGAGACAAAGTTATTATAGCGTCAAAATTCGGTTTTAGAGTAAACGATAAAGGCGAAAATTATTTGGACGCTTCTCCAAAATGGCTTAAAATAGCAATTGAAAATAGTTTGAAAAGATTAAAAACGGAAACAATAGATTTATATTATGTTCATAGGCTCGATAAAAATGTTCCCGTTGAAGAAACAATTGGCGCGATGTCCGATTTGGTTAAAGAAGGAAGAATAAAATATATTGGTTTGAGCGAATGTTCCGCCGAAGATTTGAAAAAAGCCAATTTAATTTGCGAAATTACCGCTCTTCAAAGCGAATATTCTATAATGATGCGAGATGTCGAAAAAGAAATTCTTCCGCTAACTAAAGAACTTGGAATTTCCTTTATTCCTTTCGCTCCTTTGGGACGCGGAATAATAACGAATAAATTCGATATTAAAACCGTTCCGCAAAATGATTTTAGAATTCGTTTGCCAAGATATCAAGGAGAACATTTGGAAAATAATTTGAATCTTGCAAAAGAATTTGAAGAATATGCGAAAAGTAAAAATACTACGGCATCCGCTCTCGCTCTCGCTTGGGTAATCGCAAGGGCTGACAATATCATTCCAATTCCTGGAACTAAAAAAATAAAATATTTGGAAGAAAATATAAAAGCCGTAGACTTAAAAATAACGGAAGATGATTTTAAACAAATAGACAATATTTTAAATAAATATCCTAATATTGGCGAAAGATATTCGAGCAGAGAAAATAGTTTTTTGAAGAAATAATTTAAGTTTTAATAACTCAAATTAAATCATAAAATATTTTAGATTTAAAACGGTTTATATTTAAACAGTGTAAGCCGTTTTATTTTAGATTGTTTTGATTTGTAAAACAAATCTCGCAATGACAATAAATTTTTATAAATTAAACTATTGACATATTTTTTAATTCATGCTATATTTCACTTAAATTAATTAAAGTTAATTATTATGAATGATTTAATTATGATTAAATACTATAAATTAGCATACTATAATTTCGTTAAGCAAAGC
>NZ_SJDU01000784.1 GCF_005518285.1 Brachyspira catarrhinii
AGACATATCTTCCTCCTTGTTTGATTTTAAAAATAAAATCCAATTTTTTAATTCTTTCTTAATATCAGCATTTTCATCGAATTTAGGAATTTCCACATAATGCATTTGAATGTGGTCAGTAAGAATTTTATTGCTGTTTTTTTCTTTAAGCAAATAGCAAGTATGCATTCGGTTGTCGGTTTTATCAAATAAAATATCGTCAATTAAATTAATACTAATTACGGGTTTTAATTCAGGATACTCTTCGCCTTTCTTTAGAACATTTGAATAATTTTTACTCCAATAATAAAGCGTTCTTTCAAAGAAATTTTTAGTTGAATAAGTTTGTATTTCAATGATTACGATAATTCCATCTTCGGTGACGGCTTTTAGGTCGACAATACTTTCTTTATTTCCCGCTTTTTCGGACATGTTAAACGGATTTAAAATATCAACGGATACAAAAGTTGCAA
>NZ_SJDU01000785.1 GCF_005518285.1 Brachyspira catarrhinii
CAGGACATTTGGGAGAATTTGAAACTTACTGTTATTTTCCTTTCGTTTTATATTTTTTATCGAAGGCTATGAATAACGAAAAATGGACTGATTTCTTTTTTGCGGGCGCGTTTTTGGGAATCGCTTTTTTGGGCGGAGCTTTGGATGTCGCTATGTATTTCGCTTTATTTTTAGCCGTTTATTTTTTATATTTATTATACAACAAAAAAAACGAATCAAAATTATTCGAGTTTTTTAAAAAAGAATACAAAAAAATTATTTTATTATGTTTAAAATTTTTATTGGTGGCGATATTTTCTTTTTTAATGTCTATTCAAATAATAATGATTACGAAAAACACTCAAGATATGGGAGCGGCGGGAGTAAGCAATAAAAACGAATTATGGGCTTGGGCTACTCAATGGTCTTATCCTCCAGAAGAAATTTTAGGATTTTTTATTCCTGGATTATTC
>NZ_SJDU01000786.1 GCF_005518285.1 Brachyspira catarrhinii
TATGGTTAGTAAAAATTACTATAAATTAGCATACTATAATTTCGTTAAGCAAAGCCATTATTATATCTTTTAACCAATAATTTAAATTTTTATATATTAAAATTTTTTAGGGCATTTAATTTTTTAAGTGTCCGCTTTCGTTTTGCAAAAACTTTGTCATTGCGAGTGGAACGAAGCAATCCAAACTTAAAGAAATTTTATACAAATTGGATTGCCACGCCTTCGGCTCGCAATGACAATTTTAATTATACTTATGCATTGAAAAACAATTTTGCAATTCTAATAAACAAGGGGTTGCAACCCCTTGTTTTAACTTCAATCACTTTCGATAGCTTATCAAGGAAAATAAAAATTCCTTGTTTAGTTATAAATTTTAAATTTATTCACATAGGAGGATATTCGTATGAAGAATATCAAAACAATTTTAATCGCAGCATTATCGTT
>NZ_SJDU01000787.1 GCF_005518285.1 Brachyspira catarrhinii
TGAATATATAACTATTTTTAATAATGTTACATCTTTATTAACTGAAAAAAGAATAGATATATCACTTGAACCGATATTGTGTTTTACTGATAAAGTAATCAAATATTTGAATGAACATTCAGATGATAAATCTTATTATTATAAAAAAATAGATGAAATTACTAAATATATAAAGGATAATCATAATAGTGAAGATTACTGTCATAATATAAAATATAATTTAAATAATTATAATGCTGATATATTATTAGAATATCACTATGAGTCAGGTACATTTCAGTTTTCTATTTATAGTTATTCATATAAAAATGAAAAAAGTTATAAAAAATTAAAAAATAAAGAGTCTTCAATAAAGGAAATATTTAGTAATTTTGAAGAAGCAAATCCGTATGTATACTATATAGATACAGAAAAAGATAGTCCAGAGGAAATTGCT
>NZ_SJDU01000788.1 GCF_005518285.1 Brachyspira catarrhinii
CGAGAATAATAGGAATTCTGTTGAAGTCGTGAAATTCTTAATCGATAACGGAGCGAATGTTAATCTTAAAAGCAATGACGGCGAGACAGCATTAATGAATGCCTATATAAGCGGGAACAAAGAATTAGTAGAATTATTAATAAACTCTGGAGCGGATGTGAATCTTATTGATTTTAATTTAAAAGACAATTACGGTAGGACGAAATTAATGGAAGCCTCTGTAAGAGGGAATAAAGAAGCGGTAGAATTATTGATAAACGCTGGAGCAAGAGTTAATGAAATTGACAATGATGGTAGAACCGCTTTAATGTATGCTTACGAGAATAGTAATTCTGTTGAAGTCGTAAAATTCTTAATCGACAACGGAGCGGATGTTAATCTTAAAAGTAATTACGGCGAAACAGCGTTAAAGAATGCCTATATAAGCGGGAATAT
>NZ_SJDU01000789.1 GCF_005518285.1 Brachyspira catarrhinii
AAAAATATTTAAATTAATTGTGTTGACAAATTTTTTAAATATTGTATAATTTGAAAATATTTATTTGATTGAATTTAAAAATTAATTAAATAATTAAAAAAGAAATTTTAAAAGAGAGGGTTTAAATGATTAGAAACGGTGCAGTTACGTTACGTTACGTTACGTTACGTTACGTTACGTTACGTTACGTTACGCCAATCATTTAACATTTTCTCGCTTTTCTATTGCAAAAATCTTTTCATTAAACCAATTTATATATTGTCCGTTCTTTGCGGATATTTCAAACTTGATACTTATCGAGGAAAAAGAAGAGTCCTCGTTGGTATAAATAAAAAAAATTTTTTTCAAGGAGTAAGAAAATGAAAAATTTCAAAAAAATTCTTCTAACAATGGCAATGACGATGGCGCTCGGAACATCGGCATTTGCGGCAAG
>NZ_SJDU01000790.1 GCF_005518285.1 Brachyspira catarrhinii
TAACCCATATATCAGATTAGAATATAAAACAGCTTTAGAAGGTAATCAATTAGGTATTAAATCTTCTTCTTATTATGGTGTTGCTGCTGCTTCTGCTAATAGAAAAGGTGCTACTTATGACTATAAAGCTTATCAGTTCAAAATCATGCCAGTATTGGGTTTAGGTGCTAACAGCGATATAGTAAGTGTATGGTTTGAACCTTCTATAGGTTATCAAGTATCTGGAAACGGTTGGAAAAATTCTGGTTTAAGCCATTCTTTAGCTTGGGGTGCTTATGCTGAATTATACTTAACTCCTGTTAAAGACCTTGAATGGTACTTTGAAGTTGATGTTAATAATAAAAACCCAAATAACGTTAATGAAACAGTTTATGCTAATAATCCTAAAGTTAATGGAGCTAGTGGAGTTAGTTTTGCTGCTTCTACTGGTAT
>NZ_SJDU01000791.1 GCF_005518285.1 Brachyspira catarrhinii
ACTAAACAAGGATTTTTTATTTTCCTTGATAAGCTATCGAAAGTAAATTTGATTGAAGTTAAAAAAGATTTAACTAAATTATTTTTCATAGTCATTGCGAGCGTAAGCGAAGCAATCCACTTTGTATAGAATTCATTTAACTTTGGATTACTTCGGCTATCGCCTCGTAATGACAATATTTTTACTAACTGATTGCGAATTCTAAACGGAGTTGTTTTCGCTCTGCGGGCTTTAGCCTGTTTCTTTTTTGTCAAAAAAGAAATCGCTTTTTGGCTACTGCCCACTGTAAGTGTGGTTCTTTTTTCTCGATAGAAAAAAGAACAGAGAATTTGATTTCCTTTATAAAAGAAAAAATATAATGCCTTAAAAAATTGTAATATATAAAAATTTAAATTATTGGTTAAAAGATATAATAATGGCTTTGCTTTGCT
>NZ_SJDU01000792.1 GCF_005518285.1 Brachyspira catarrhinii
TATTGCATCTTCGGTTTTTGCCACCGAAATTAAAAATTCGGTTTTATTCATTCCGTTATTTGCAATAGATTTTTCAAAGTCGTCCAAAGCTCTTTTTAATTCTTCTTCGTAATAGCCTTTAGGAATTTCCATATTAACCGTTTCAAGCAATTTATCGAATAAAGTTTTATTTACAAGATTATAATTCGCTCTCTCTTCGGCTCTCTTTATCAAATGTTCTTTCAAAGATTCTTTTACTTTATTTCTGTCTTCTTCTTTTGAATCGTCTTTCATGTCGGGCTTTTCCACTTTCAATATTTCCATTATCAAAGTCGCTTCTCTTCCGTCAATATAAGTCGTGATAAGTTTTTTATCGTCCTTTTTTACTCCGATTGAATTTTTTGAATTTATTAAAAGATAAAAACGATAGTTTAGATATTTCATTGCAAAT
>NZ_SJDU01000793.1 GCF_005518285.1 Brachyspira catarrhinii
GCTTCTTCTACCGCTCGAGGCTCGGCTTTGATAATCTCAACTTCGGGATAAATATTATTGGCAACGGAATAGTCGAGCATCTCTTGTGTTTCTTTTATTCCGCCTATCGCAGAACCGAATATTTTTTTGCTTCCGTTTATAAGCAATTCTAATATATTTATGCTCGGCACTGGATTAACTGGAGTAAGTCCCAAAACCGCCATCTCTCCGTCTCTCTTCAACATCGCCATATACATATTTAAATCGTATCTTGCGGGTATCGTGCTTATTATGTAATTTAAAGTGTTATCGAGGTTTTGCAAATCGCTTGGATTATTGACATTCACATATTTAACCGCTCCCATATTTAAAGCGTCCTCTCTCTTATCTTCCGTTATATCGAAAACTGTCACATCAGCTCCAAGTTTAACCGCGTATTGAACAGCCA
>NZ_SJDU01000008.1 GCF_005518285.1 Brachyspira catarrhinii
AAATTCTTATAGAAAAAGAAATAGATATTGATAAAAAAATATTTAAACAAACGACTTTGAATAATTATATTTATAAAATCATTTCAAAAGAAAATCGCAGTTATTTAAATCTAATTAATATTTGGGCTGAAAAGAATAAATATTTATTTAATATTGAAAGAGCCGTTTGCATGATTAAATTTGAGAAAAATGAAAATTGGGATATGTATAAAACTACCGAATATATAATAAACAAAATGCAATATCTAAAATATTTTTATAAGCAAGATATAGTTTCTTATTTAGGAAACAGACAATTTATTATAATCAAAAGTTTTAACGATAAAGAAAGAATCGATAAAAAATCCGTTCTGAAAAAATTTTTTATAAGTCTTCAAAAAGAAATAGACGATAGATTGAATTTAAAATTTTCCACCGTATGCGGAGCGATAGTAAATAGTTTGAACGATATTCCAGAAAGCTACGAGCAGGCTAATTTTTTGTTAAATTATACGGAATTCAAAAATAACGCGATATATTTTATTGAAGATTATATTTTGGAATTTCTCATTTTAACTAATAAAGCTAATTCAAAAATGATATTGAAAAATAGTTTGAATATAATAAATAGAAGTTCGCTTTTCAAAGAAACCATAACGGCTATGAGCAAATACGATATGAATATAAACAAGGCATGCAAAAATCTATCCGCTCATAGAAATACGATTATTTATAGAATGAAAAAAATAAAAGAAATTTTGGGACTCGACCCGATTAATAATCATAAAGATAGAATAAAATTTTATATTTTGTCCATTATTCTGAATGATAAAAATTAAAATTATTTTCTAAATAACAATAATACGATAATAAAAATTTGTCATTAATTCTTTTACCATATATAATTAAAAAATTAATATTTTTGGAGCGGAAAATGAAAACCGATATACAAATAGCTCAAGAATGCAAATTAAAAAGAATTGAAGAAATAGCGAAAAAATTGAATTTGAAAGACGAAGACTACGAAGTTTATGGAAAATACAAGGCAAAAATCGAATTGTCTCTTTTGGATAAATTAAAAAATAAACCAGACGGAAAACTTATTTTAGTGACTGCAATAACTCCGACTCCCGCGGGCGAGGGAAAATCTACGGTCACAATCGGACTAACTCAAGGACTAAATAAAATCGGAAAAAAGACGATAGCGGCTTTAAGAGAACCTTCGCTCGGTCCCGTATTCGGAATAAAAGGAGGAGCATGCGGAGGCGGATATTCTCAAATAGTTCCTATGGAAGATATTAATTTGCATTTCAACGGAGATTTTCATGCAATCGGAAGCGCGCATAATCTTATTGCGGCTTGCATAGACAATCATATAAAACAAGGAAACAAATTGAATGTCGACATCAATAAAATAGTTTTCAAAAGAGCGGTAGACATGAACGACAGAGCTTTAAGAAATATAATAATCGGACTCGGAGGAAGTCAAAACGGAATTCCGCGGGAATCTTCTTTTCAAATTACAGTTTCGTCCGAAATAATGGCTATATTATGTTTGTCGACTTCGTTAATGGATTTGAAAAAAAGAATCGGAAATATAATTTTTGCATACGATAAAAACGATAATCCATTAAAAGTTAAAGATTTGAAAATAGAAGGTTCGGCATGCGCGTTACTTAAAGACGCTATAAAACCAAATTTGGTTCAAACTCTCGAAAATACTCCCGTCATAGTTCATGGCGGTCCTTTCGCAAATATAGCGCATGGATGCAATTCAATCTTGGCTACAAAAATGGCTTTAAAACTTTCCGATTATACGATAACGGAAGCTGGTTTTGCGGCGGATTTGGGAGCGGAAAAATTTTTGGATATAAAATGCCGACTCTCGAATCTTAAACTTAATTGTATAGTTTTAGTGGCTACAATCAGAGCTTTAAAACATCATGGCAGCGCAAAAAATATTTCAAAAGAAGATTTAAAAGCTTTACAAAAAGGTTTTGAAAATTTGGATAAACATATAGAAAATATGCAAAAATATAATATTCCGATTATTGTGGCGATAAATAAATTTTCTTCCGACACCGAAAAAGAAATAAATCTTATAAAAGAACATTGCAATTCTTTGAATGTCGAAATAGCTTTATGCGAGGCTTGGGAATATGGAGGAAACGGCGCTAAAGATTTGTCAAAGAAAGTTGTAAATATAATAGAAAATAAGAAAACGAATTATAAGCCGCTTTATAAATTAAATTTGCCCGTAAAAGAAAAAATCGAAATTATATGCAAAGAAATATACGGAGCGGGGAAAATAACATTCACGGAAAAAGCTTCAAAAACAATAAAAAAAATAGAAAATCTTGGATACGGGAATTTGCCGATTTGTATGTCGAAAACGCAAAAATCGATTTCCGATAATCCTTCTTTATTGGGAGCGCCGAAAAATTATACTTTGAATATTGACGAAATAAAACTAGCATCTGGCGCGGGCTTCATAATCGCAATGGCGGGCGGAATAATAGATATGCCGGGACTTCCTAAAATTCCAGTCGCTTGCAATATAGATATAGACAAAAACGGAAAGATAAGCGGATTGTTTTAAGTAATTTTTAAATAATATAGAAATATTTTATTGTTATTTAAAGAGTAAAATAAAATAAAGTGAAATATACCTGACTACTCTTTTATTTTAGTTCCATATCTTTTTTTATTCTATCAAACTTGTATTTTTTATCAAATATTATATAATAAAGTTGTCTAAATTCTCTAAATTATCCTTTTCTGTCGTTGCCAGCTTCAGAAGAGGATTTTTTATTTTCTATATATTTGATTATTTCATTCAAATTATTCTTTATATAATCTTGTAAAGCCTCTTTCGATAATTCGCTCGTTTTTTCTTTCGTCTCTTCTTTTAATTTTTCTCTTCTTATACTAAAAGCAGGATGCCGTTTTACCGCTCGCATCATTTCTTTATTTTGCAAATCTAAATAATGTTTATTAGTAGTATCAACGCTCTTGTGTCCGATTATTCTGCTTACCATCGTCAAGTCTATTCCGTTATCGTATAAGTCAGAAACATAGCCCGCTCGGAGTTGATGCAAATTAAACTTGACATTGTATTTTTTTTGAAAACGCTCTGGTATTCTATCCATGATGCTCTCGCTTGCATTTTCGCCGTTCGCATTGATAAAAAAACCGTCCGCGCTTCTATTCGCATATTTTTCACGCTCTTCCAAATATAAGTTAACATATTTCATAGCGATAGGCGGGAGTAAAACGCTTCTATATTCTTCCGTTTTCGATTGAAAGATTTTTATTTTTCGCTCTTCAAAATCAAAAACAGACGCGTTATTTCCGTAAGCGCTTGAAATATTTTTGATTTTTAAGTTAGTCAATTCATGCTTTCTTGCTCCCGTTATTGAGTATAAAAGAAAAGCGATTAAATCTCTTCGCTCTGTAAACTTTTTCGCTTTATGATAATTTTCTTTGAATAGATTAATAACATCTCTAAATAAAAAAGCGGACGGTGTCTTATGTATTCGTTTCGGAAGTTTAATATTGAATATGCTTAAATCTAATTTATATTTTGTAGTGTCGTTTAAATAATTATAATATTTTCTTAAAGCAGTAGCGCAAGAATTAAGAGCGCTACTTCCTCGCTTGTATTTTTTAAGCAATTCGCCAAACGCTTTTTTGACATCCGATTTCGTTATATCTTTAATCTTTTTATTTTTTATCGTTTCAATTTCAAAAAATCTTTTAAGCCAAAATGTGTCGCATTTTAGCGAATACATTTTATTTATAATGCAGTAAATAATTATTCCAACAAATATTATTACAAAAACTTTTAATATGAAAATAATTTTTGAATATTGCGGAGCGGATAAAAAATAATATTTAAGGGAAAAAATATAATAAGTCTGTCGCTCAAATAATTTTAAGATAGCTTATTCAAAGAAATGTCGTGGTTATTCCAAAGAGTGTTCATAAAGAGAGAATGATTGAAAACTTTAATATTTTCGATTTTGAACTTTCCGCAGACGACATGAATAAAATAAAATCTATAGATGCTAATAAAAGTTTATTCTTTAGTCATAGATAGGTGGGAGCCATAAAATTTCTTATAAATTATAAGAGACAACAAAATTTAAAAATTAAAAGAGGTTATAAAATGAGCAAAAAAGTTTTAATATTGTCTTCAAGCCTAAGAAAAGGCAGGAATTCCGATTTATTATACGATGAATTTTTGAATGGAGCGAAAGAATCTGGAAACGAAGTCGAAAAAAATTTTTATAAGAAATAAAAAATAGGTTACTCTATTGACTGCGGAACTTGTCATAAAAAAGCAAGCCCTGTTTTCAAAACGACTATATGGCTGAAATATTGGATAAAATTATTAAAGTAAAAAATAAGGCACTAACTTTTTTTAACATATTTTCTCTCCAATTTGAAATATATTTAAATTATAGTTTAATAGATTTTAATGTCAATAGAATGGGCGATAATAAAAACGTTACCAATATTCCAATAAACAAAAACAAGCCGAAAGATTTAACGGGAATAAATCCGCTGAAAGACAAAGTTCCAAAAGACAGCGCAGTCGTAATCATAGCCAAAAATATAGACAAAAATGTAACTTCTTTTTTCGCTTTGCTTTTTGAAAAGAAAATGCAATAATCTATAGATATTCCAATCGAAAGTATGAGAGCGAATACCGAAAATATATTTACGTTTAAATTAAATATCGAATGGACGCTTAAATTTACTAAAATTGAAATTATTTGAATTATAATTATCGCAAAAGCATGTTTTTTACTTAAGAAAATTATCATAAAGAAAAATATTATCACATAAGCGATTAACGCGGTTTTTATAGCCGTTTTTGCCGTTTTATCCAAAGTCTCGTTTATTTCAGAGTTTATATTGAATATTTTTATGTTTTCGTTTTCTATAATTTTCGTTTCGATTTCGTCCGTTGTGGAAATTATAAAATATTTTCCGTCATTTTTTACGATAAGTTTTTTAAGCTCGCTCATATTTTCAATTAAATCTTCAATATTCAGAAATTCATTTTTATTATTTTCAAATTCCGATTTTATTTTATTATAAATTTCGTCATCAAAACCCAAATCTTCCGTTTGTTTCTTCAATAAAGGCATTAAATTATCTTCGACAAGTTTTATATTTTCTATCTGTCTACTTTTAGAATAAAAAATTTTTGAAAGTGCGCTATAATTCGTAAAATAATTTTCCAATATTTCTTCGTTTTCTAACGCATCGTCTAAAGATTCTCCTCTCGATATGATTATATTTCTTGATAAAGAAGAATTTAATCTTTTATAAATTTCCGTTTCGTTTCGAGAAAGAAAATCTGGAGGATTATAAAGCTGATTTGAAGAAAAATTAACTTTCAATTTTGGAATATTTAAAATTGAAATTAAAGCGACTAATATAATCAAAATTAAAACAAATTTAATATTTAAAAAATTGACATAACTTGCCAATATATTTTTAGTTTTATTTAAAATATTTTTTCTTAAAAAACGATAATCGTTTTTAAAAATTATTGGATAAATTATAATCACGGTTAAAAACGAACTTGCAAGTCCGAATATTGAAAATAAAGCGGTTTGTTTCAAAAGCGAAAGCGAAGTTAAAGACAAAGCGAAATAACTTGCGATTGTCGTCATAAAACTCAAACTCATACTCGGAAATATTTTTTTCAAAACTTCTTTTTTATCTTTTTCGTTATACCATTCCGTTATAAAATGTATAGAATAATCGAGCGATATTCCAATCAAACTTGTTCCAAAAACGAAAGTAAATATATGAATGGAATCGAGAATTATTGAAAGCAAAAAAAACGAAGTCGCCGAAGAGACTGCAATCGAAATCATAGAAATTATATAAGGCTTCACGGATTTAAATATAAATAAAAATATCAAACAAATAAAAATCAAAGAAACCGCCGATATTATCGTTATCTCTCTTTGCGCCGATTTCTGACTATAATACGCATGGATGGGAACGCCCGAAATATATATTTTTACATTTTCGTTATTTTCTATTTTTTTTAATGATTCGGTTAAGTCGTCAAAAAAAATCATGCCGTTAAATTTTTTCGGAATATCCATATTAAGCGAAACATTAAATTTTCCTTCATAATTTATAAAATTAATTCCGTCTCTCGTTTCGATATTGTTATTATTTTGAAGCAATTCGATAAATTTTGAATTTAAAACAAAAAAAGGGTCGTCTTCAATATTGTCGACTATAGGAATAAAAAATGGCGAGTAAAAATTTGCGATTCCTTCTTCGGCTACCCTACTCGCTTGATTATTCAAAAGTGCGTTTCTAATATCTTTTGAAATAAGCTGATATTTGTATTTTATAATAGTTTCCAAAATATCGTCATAATTCTTGGAATATAAATTAACGGAGACATTTTGAAAAATTTCTTTTATATAATTTTCTATTTCTATCGCCGAATTTTTAGCTTTATCAAAATCCTCGCTTTCCACTAAAATTTTTATCTCGCTTGAATTTTGTAAAAAAAATGTTTCGATACTATTTTGAAAATTCCCGCTTTCTTCAAATTTTGGAGCGATTGATAAAAAATTAGTTTCAATTTTCGCTCTGTGATTAAACCTAAACAAAAATAATAAAAGAATCGACAAATGAACGATTAGCCATAAGAAAACTTTTTTATTCAAAATATTTTTTTTCATTATCCGTTATCTCGTTTCCAACGTATACAACATTCATTATATATTCCGTATAGCCGTTTTTATTATAAATTTTTATTCTTTCAATATAGCCTTTTTCGGATATTTCAATTTCGATTTTATTTAATATTTTTTTCAAGTCGTCATTTTTCGGAATATAAATTATATTTTTATTTTCGTCTTCCGTTTTGTCAAAAGAATCGTTTATCGCTTTTTCATCGTAAGTAAAAATCGATTTTATTATATTAGCTATTTGGGAAAATGTCGCGTTGCTTGAATCCGACAATATTTTTTTCTCTCCGTTTGGAAGAATCATAGAAATACTTTTTTCGCCCATTATCGTTATAGACTCTTTGGGCTTTTTCGTAAACCAACAAATTCCGTAACCGCTCGCTATAAAAAAATCCCCAGAAGATTCGAATGATTTTTGATTTCTATTAAAATACAAAATCTGTTTATAATCTCCTTTTAATAATTTTGCGTCTTTATATTCGCTTTTAATCTGCGCGGTTAAAAATATTGACGACAAAAAATATATCAAGATAAAACATTTTAAAATATTTAAAATAAAAACTTTTTTCATTATATTAATTTCCTTAATTTTAAATTTTTTCATTTTTATTCAGCCCAAAAATAATACATATTATACCATTGATAAGGATATTTTATAACCGTTTTTTCCACTATATCGGCAAACTCTTTCGTAAGTTCGAGGACGATTTTAGATTTGTCGTTTTTATTTATTTTTTTATTTTGAATATTTGAAATAATTTTCGATTCGTAAATATAAAAATCGTATCTCTTCGGAATTATTTTATCGTTTTCTCTCAAAGCGAAAAAATAATAAGTCGGATATTTAAGCAAAACGGGAATCAAAAAAGCGCCGTAAGGAAAAGGAGCGTCATCGCCCAAAAAATTAACCAAATTAAATTTGTCGCTCTTGCTCGAAGTTCTGTCTCCAGCAATCGCTATTATCTCGCCGTTATTTAATTTCGATTCCATCGATATTATAGTTTCTGGACCGATATTTTTAGCGTCTATAAAATCAACGAAATTGTCTTTGCTATTTTTCGCTGAAGCTATCATTATATTTACATTTTTGTTCATGTTAAAATCCATCACAATATTGATTTTGCAATTTTGAATCGGATTTCCTTCGTTTATCGCCGCTAAAGCTTTTAAAAGTTCAATATTTCCCAAATGAGCGAACAATATTATAATTCCTTTTTTCTTGTTTAACAAATCTATAATTTTATCGTAATCTTCTTTCGTTTTCAATGTCAAATCTTTCAAAGGTATATCTCCGTTCCAAGCCGCAAATTTTTCGCAAACGGTAACTATAAAAGAAACCAAATGTTTATAACAATAAAAAATATTCGACTTTATTTTTTTATTGTATTTCGACATTCTCTTTAGAAAATCTTTCGAGGCTTTTACTCTTCCGCTTATAAAATAGTAAGTAAAATATACAAAGCTTACGGGAAATATCAAATAAATTATCATTAAATTTCTCCCAAATATTTTATAAATCGCTCTTGAAAAATATATTTTCCAAACTTTTCCTATTTCTTTTTCTTCAGTCCAATGTTTCATAATACTTTAATCAGCGCTTTGCCTTCCGAGTATTTTTTATCGTTATCGTATATTTTAAATGAAAGAAAATCGTTTGAATAATGCCCTTCGATATTAACTTTAGTATTCGGATAAATCATATTGATAAATTTTACTTTCGATAATTTTTGAACGGCAAAATCGGTTTCAAATATTTCTTTTGCAATATCGACTGCGATTTTAATTTGAGCCACCGCGGGAAGCAATTTAAAATTTTCAAAATGCCCGTCAAAAAATGGCAAATCTTCGGATATAAAAACTTCCGCTACGAATATATTTTCTTTTTTATGTTTCAAATTATAATTTTTAGACTTCATAAGATTTATTTAAAACTTCAAATTTTTCCATTATGGCGTCAAGTCGTTTTCTCTCTATTTTTCCCATTTCGTTTCTTGGAATTAAGTCGGTAAAATATATCTTTTTAGGAATAACTATTTTTTCAAAATATCCTTTCAAATATTCTTTTAAATATTTTTTCATTTCTTCTTCGTTCGCGTTATCATCGCTTAAAACTATAAAAGACGCGACATATTCTCTCTTATCCGATTTGCAATAAATCGTATAACTGTCTTTAAAATTTTTATCTTCCAAAATTTGTCTATCTATTTGTTGAACGCTTATTCTCTTTCCTTCGATTTTAACTATAGAATCTTCTCTTCCCAAAAGCTCGAATTCGTCTTCGTTTTTCATATCGACTACATCGCCGACATGAACCCAAAGCCCTTCTCCCGTATAGCCCGAAGAACATGATAAACTTCCGTTTTTATCGACTTTAAGTTTCACTATTTTTACTCTCGTCCATAAATCTTTTTCGCTTCTTTTTCTGTAAGCCATACATCCGCCTTCCGTGCTTCCGTAGATTTCAATAGCGTCAGTATTAAAAGTTTCTATGCATAAATCGTTAACTTCTTTATCCAAAGCTCCAGTCGAAGAAAAAACCGTCCATTTTGATTTTATTTTCAAAGAAGATTTGTCTATTCTCTTCAAAAACGCGGGATTGGTGACAAAAGTAATATTTTTATATTCTTCAAAATTATTCAAAGTTTCCAAATAATTTATTCTATTGTCCGCCAATTTCAATTCCAAAAGATAAGGAACTAAAAAATCAAAAACGAAACCGTAGCTATGATAATGAGGAACGCTATAAACGAATATTGAATCTTTCAAACTCTCTCCGAATTCTCCGATTATTTTTAAAGCTTCCGCCTCGAACTGTTTCAAAGTTTTTTCAATCAATTTTGGAAATCCCGTAAAACCCGAAGTATAAAAATTTACATTCAGATTTTCGTCTATTTTATTCGACTTCAAAAAATCAATCCATTTTTCGTCATATTCTCCGTCAAAAATATTTTTAAGAGAGACATGCGATTTTTCATCGTCCGATATATAAACCGTAGAATTGTCGACTATCTTATCAACATATTTTGGGCTATTGTTATTAAGAACATTGACTTTCTTTTTTAGCAAAAGCGCCGCCGACATAACGGTTATAAAATAATAAGCGTTGTCAATAAAAATCGTAATATTGTCTTTTTCTAATTTGGAAATATATTCCAATGATTTTGCAATATCGATTACAAAATCTTTATAACTTATTTGATATTTATTTTCTTTATGAATCAAAAAAGTTTCTTCGCTATCTTTCAAAGAATAAAAATTTGTTTCGCTTAATTTTCTCATAATTTAATCCTATTCACTCTTTTTTAGAATTTTCTCTTATATATTTTGCCAAAGTGTTTACCGAATAGAAGTGTTTTTTATTATTTTCTTCAATATCGGAAAATGTTATTTCAAAATGTTTTCTAATGGCGACTCCAATCTCCAAAGCGTCAATAGAATCGAGTCCAAGCTCTTCTCCAAATAAAGGCGTATCGTTGTCAATATCGTCAACCGTCATGCCTTCGAGATTTGCAACCTCAATAATGATTTTTTTAATTTCGTTTTCAAGATTTCCCATTTTAGTTATCCTTGAGTTTTATTGAATATTTTTTATTTTAATAATTTATTTTGATTTTTTATTATCAGTTAAATAATAATCTATTTCTCCAATCTCGCTCTTAAAGTTTTGCCCATTTCCTCATAACCTTTTTTGCCGAGCATAGCGAACATATTCTTTTTATATTCTTCCACACCTGGCTGGTCGAAAGGATTAACTCCAAGAATATAACCCGAAATACCGCAGGCTTTTTCAAAGAAATATAAAAGCTCTCCGATTGTGAAAGGAGTAATTTTGTCGATGTCGATTATTATATTAGGAACGCCGCCGTCAACATGAGCCAAAACCGTAGCCTCGAGCGCCGATTTATTTATTTCATGCAATTTTTTTCCGTCCAAATAATTTAGTCCGTCCAAATCTGAATCTTCTTTTTTCACTTTCAAATCTATATCTTCATGTCCGACTCTTATAACCGTTTCAAATAATCCTCTTCTTCCGTCCTGTATGAATTGTCCCAATGAATGCAAATCGGTTGAAAAATCCACAGAAGAAGGATAAATGCCTTTTTTGTCTTTTCCTTCGCTTTCTCCGTATAACTGTTTCCACCATTCGGAAATATAATGCATTCTTGGAATATAATTTACCATAATCTCCGTTGCGAAACCTTTATTATATAAAATATTTCTAAGAATAGCGTATAACATAGAAGGATTTTTCTTATAATCGCTATCTTTCGTCAACTTTGCCATAGAATCAAAACCTTTAATCAACTCTTCTATATTTATTCCCGCGGCGGCGATTGGAATCAAACCTACTGGAGTGAGAACGGAATATCTTCCTCCCACATCGTCTGGAATCACAAAAGTTCTATATTTATTTTCGGTAGACAAAGTTTTTAAAGCGCCTTTTTTAGCGTCTGTAGTCGCTATTATTCTTTTTGCGGCTCCGTCTTTTCCATATCTTTTTTCGGCATACTCTTTTAAGAATCTAAAAGCAATCGCTGGCTCGGTAGTAGTTCCGCTTTTTGAAATTACATTGACATAAAAATCTTTTCCTTCCAAATAATCCAAGAGATGTTTAAAATATTCTCCGTTCATATTATGTCCCGCGTATATTACTTGAGTCGCTCCTTTTTTAGCTTGAGCGAAAGGATTCAAAAAAGATTCTATAACCGCTCGCGCTCCCAAATAAGAACCTCCAATTCCAACCGAAACTAAAACTTCCGCGTTTTCTCTAATCTCTTTTCCGAGTGCGTCTATTTCTTTTGCGTTTTTTAATGCTTCTGTGGGCAAATTAACCCAGCCTAAAAAATCGTTTCCCGCTCCTTTTTTGTTTTCCAAAAGTTCGTTCGAATATTTTGCAATATCATGCAAATAATCAAGTTCGTATTCTTTCAAAAAACCCAATACATTTTTATAATTTATAGTTATCATTCGATACTCCATACTTTTATTTTATGAAATATATTATACAATATTAATATTAAAAAATAAAGAATAATAATTTTAAAAAGCAATTTAAGAATAATTAGGATGCGAAATGATTTTATCGGGACTCGAAATAGAAAAAAATCTGGGGAAAAATATAATAATAGAACCTTTTAATAGAAGTCAATTAAATTCAAATAGTTATAATGTGAGATTGCATAATAAACTTTTAGTTTATAAAGAAAAAACTTTGGATATGAAGAAACCTAACGAAACTAAAGAAATAATCATTTCCGAAAAAGGATATAAATTAGAACCAAACGAATTGTATTTGGGAAGAACTTTGGAATATACTACCACAAAAAATTTCGTTCCAATGATTGAAGGACGTTCATCGATTGGCAGACTCGGAATTTTTATTCATATAACCGCGGGATTTGGAGATGTGGGATTTTCGGGTTATTGGACTTTGGAAATATTTTGCATCAAACCGATAATAATTTATCCTAATGTGGAAATAGCTCAATTATATTATCACACGATTGACGGCGAATACGAGGAATATAGTAGCAAATATCAAAACAATACCGATGTTCAGCCGAGTATGTTGTATAAAGATTTTCTTAAATAAAGTTAAAATTATAATTCAAAACAAAAAAAATGAAAAAAGAAAAAAATAAATTGGTTTCAAATCTTGAAGAAATATATAAAAGTTCCGTTATAAGAAAATGCAAAGTCGAAGAAAATATTGAAACGATTAGACTCGATAGATATTTGGGAAATAGATTTTCTTATTATACAAGAAGCAAATGGCAGGATTTAATCGGGCAAGGTTTGGTATTGGTAAACGGAAAAAGAATAAAATATACGAGAGAGATAAAAAAAGGAGACGAAATTATTTATCATCTTATAGGATTAAAAGAACCCGATATTGATAAAAATATTCAAATAATTTACGATGACGGAGATTTGATTATCGTAAATAAGCCCGCAAATTTACCCGTAATTCCTTCGGGAAAATATTATTACAATACTTTGCATACGATAATGAAAGAAAATCTTAACTGCAATATAAATATGTTAAACAGAATTGACAGAGAAACTAGTGGTTGTGTTGTTATGTCAAGAGGACATGAACTCGCTTCAAAATTCTGCGCAATGCATTCTAAAAGTAATTCAAAAAACAATTCTAATAAAATAAAAAAAACTTATATCGCGATAGTCGAAAACGCGAAAAATATTGAAGAAAATTTTACAGTCGAAGGATATATGGAAGAGATAGGAAATCCTTTTTATAGAAGATATCAAATTCTTCATAAAATTTCTAAAAATAAAAATTCTAATAATTTTAATAATATTAAACCAAACGAAAATTTAAAATATTCAAAAACAAAATTTAAAACCATAAAAAAATTTGGAGATTATGCAATCGTAATGGCTAGATTATATACGGGAAGAATGCATCAAATAAGAGTTCATTTGCATTCTCTCGGACTTTATATGGTTGGCGATAAAATATATGGAAAATACGGTCCCGAAGTTTTTAATTCGTTTATTAAAAAAAGCGTAATTCCGAAAGATTTTTTTGTAAGACAGGCTTTGCATTCTTATAAACTTGAATTCAATCATCCTATAACGAATAAACTTATAAAAGTAAAAGCGCCTTTGCCTAACGACTTGAAAGAATTTATTTTTAAAATAAAAAATCAAAAATAAAAAATAAATTATAAACAAAAATTATTTATTTATAATATTTCCATTTTTAATTATAAATATATTTTCTCCGTCCGAAACTATTGATATTGCCGAATCGGATTCTTCGTTAATAGACGAAACAAAATCGTATCCGCCGAATTCTCTTCTCAAAATATTTTCTTTATCCAAAATAAAATAATAATATTTTCCGAGTCTCTCGCCCGTAAACGCGAAAGATTCTTTAATGAACTTAAAAGAAGTTATATTATTATAAACGGGACTTTCAAAATCTTCCGCAAAAATATATTCTCTCTCGCCTCTTATCGCGTTATAAACCAAATTATTACTTGAAGAAAAATAAATTTCGTTTATATTATCAAAATCTTTACTCAATCTTTTTCCGTTTAATACGATAAAAGAAATTCCGTTGGTTTGCGCCGCATAGACAAAGTTTTTAGAATCATCGGAATATTTATACAAAATAATATTATCGTAATTTGTAATCGTATCACCGCCAACATGAAAACTCAAATTTTCGTTCGTATCAATATCGATAAACACTAAAGTTTTTCCGTCTGGCGAAAATGACATATTCGTTATAAAATCGTATTCTCCAAAATTTCTGCCGTTCAAAATAAGGCTTATCGTTGTATTTTCGTTGGTAATAAAATTTGTCAATAATTCATTGGTTTGTTCGGGCATAAAATTTGTAATAATATTCGTTATCGTCATAAGAGCGATTGTGTTCGATTGTCCTTTTACCGTTATTCCTTCTTCGTTAGTATAGACGCTGATATTCGATAGATTATAATTTGTGATAGTCGAAATATTTGTAATTATCGAATCGTTTTCATTTGTCGTAAAAAAATCGTTCGTTTCAATTATCATATCAATTTCGGGCATAAATTTAACCGCATAAGCATGATTATTCGCGTCAAAGGAAGCAAAATCATTAATTTCCAAAAATTTTTCGGTTTCGTTATTTGATATTGCAAAATTTTCTTCTCCTTCGATAATATATATTAGCTCGTTTCCATCTGTAGAATATTTCATTCTGTCGACTTTGCTGTCAATTTGTGTCTCTTCTCCGTTTATATTGATAAAATATTCTCCGTCTCTCAAATAAGAAAAAGCAAAATCATTGTCGTTAATAATAGAACCGAATAATTCCGAGTATTCCGTTTGTCTTTCGCCGTTTACGATTGCGATTCCATAGTCCGTTAATCTTGCAAATATTATGGAATTATTTCCCGAAAAAATACTTCTCTCTATAGAATCGAATTCCGTTTCGTTATCGCCGTAAATTAAAGTCCACATATCTTTTCCCGTAGAAGATTTTAACATTGTGGCGACTAAAGTGTTATTTGGAAGTATTCTTATTATTCCCGCTTCTTTAAATCCCGTTAATCTTGTATCCTTATAAAGTATGTCGAAAGTTTTTTGATTATTCAAATCGCTTTTCTCTAAAATGACGGCAAAATTATTTTCGTCCAAAATATATCCGTCTTTTACTCTCTCGCCTCTTTGCAAAGTATATATTTGAGGGAATGCTAAAACATTGATTAAAATAAAAGAAATAAATAATATAAAAATTCTCATAAAATTCTCGCTTTATATTTACAAAATTATTTAATATTAATATCGTTATTTTACTTTAATAATCGTTATTAGTAAAGCATAAAAAATAAATTTAATAACTATAAAATTATCTATAAAATTTATTGACAATTTATATAATTTATATTATAATAACGAATTATTAATTTTCAATAAAAATCAAAATATGAGGTAACCTTATGAATTACGAATCATTAGCTCAAAACGCCAGATTTTTTACAATATCGGCGGCAATTCTAACATTAGCGTTCGCGTTCTATTTTTATCAATGGATGCGAAAACAAGACGAAGGAAACGACAAAATGAAAGAAATAGCTTCTCATGTTCGTTCGGGCGCTATAGCCTATCTCAAACAGCAGTATAGAGTTATAGCTTTCTTTTTTGGAGGAGCTTTCATTATTTTTGCCATTCTTTCATACGCGTTGAAAGTGCAAAATCCTTTCGTTCCGATTGGCTTTTTAACGGGAGGTTTTTTCTCCACTTTATCGGGCTTCTTGGGAATGAAAACGGCGACTTACGCTTCGGCAAGAACGGCGCATGCGGCTTCAAAATCCTTAAATCAAGGTTTGACAATCGCGTTTCGTTCGGGAGCGGTTATGGGACTTACGGTAGTCGGTTTGGCATTATTCGATATTTCCATGTGGTTTATAATATTAAACGGCTGGCTTGACAATAATTGGTTTAATACCGACTTTTTAGGACTTGGAAATATTTCAAGAGATTCTATGGATTATGTTGCGGCTAAAATGCATTTTGTAACAACCACAATGTTGAGTTTCGGAGTAGGCGCTTCTTTTCAGGCTCTATTTGCGAGAGTTGGAGGAGGAATATTTACGAAAGCTGCCGATGTCGGAGCGGATTTAGTAGGTAAAGTCGAAGCGGGAATTCCAGAAGACGACCCAAGAAATCCCGCTGTTATAGCGGACAATGTTGGCGATAATGTTGGCGATGTCGCTGGAATGGGCGCAGACCTTTACGAATCTTACGCTGGTTCTATACTTGCGGCAATGAGTTTGGGTTCTGCGGCTTTCGGTTATATAAATCCGTCAATAAGCCCTATATATGCAGTTTCGCTTCCTCTCATACTTGCGGCTATAGGAACTTTATCTTCAATAGTCGGAGTATTCTTCGTAAAAACTAAAGAAAAAGCTTCTATGGGCGAATTATTAAAATCCTTAAGAGTGGGAGTTTATGTAAGCAGCGTTATTATTATAATCGTTTCTTTCCTACTCGTAAAAACTCTTCTTCCTGACAATTTGGGATTATTCGTTTCAATAATAGTGGGACTTATAGCGGGAAATGTTGTCGGATTCTTTACAGAATATTATACCGCCGCCGAATATAAACCTACTCAATGGGTTGCCGAACAATCAAAAACGGGACCAGCGACCGTTATAATCGGAGGACTTGCAATAGGTATGCAATCCACTTTAATACCAGTTGTGACGGTAGTCGTTTCTATAATATTGGCTTTCGGTTTTGCAGGAGGTTTCGGTTCTGATGTAGGTTCTTTCTCTCAAGGATTATACGGAATAGCTTTGGCTTCCGTTGGAATGTTGTCTACTTTGGGAATCACTTTGGCTACCGATGCTTATGGACCAATTGCGGACAATGCGGGAGGAAATGCGGAAATGTCGGGTTTGCCTGAAAGCGTAAGGGAGCGCACGGACGCTTTGGATTCTTTAGGAAACACAACGGCTGCTACGGGAAAAGGTTTCGCAATATGTTCCGCAGCTTTAACGGCTATGGCTTTGGTTGCCGCATATATAGAAGAAATTAAAACGGCTTTGGGAAGAATGATTAACTCGGATAATCTAACCGAAATAGTTATAGGTTCGGCAAAATATACGGCGGAAAGTTCTTCAGAGTTATATAATAAAATCGTTTATAGTTTGAGTATGAACGAATTTATGCAAGCTTTCAATATTCATTTGATGAATCCTAAAGTAATAGTCGGTATATTTATCGGCTCGATGCTTGTATTCTTCTTCTGCGCTTTGACGATGAAAGCGGTTGGAAGAGCGGCAGGCGGAGTAGTCGAAGAAGTTAGAAGACAATTCAGAGAGATTAAAGGGCTTTTGGCGGGAGAAGAAGGAGTGAAAGCGGATTATGAAAAAGCCGTTCAAATCTGCACAAAATCGGCTCAAAAAGAGATGAT
>NZ_SJDU01000080.1 GCF_005518285.1 Brachyspira catarrhinii
AAATATTTATTTGATTATTTAATTAAATAAATAAAAGAAATTTTAAAAGAGAGGCTTAAATGAGTAATAACGCACTTGCAACGTTACGTTATTCATTTAAACTTTCTCGGTTTTTCTATTGCAAAAATCAATTCTTTATTACATTTACTAAATTACTTTATACTTTGTCCGTGCTTTGCGGATATTTCAATTTTGGTAGCTTGTCGGAAGAAATTAAAAACTTTCGATTTGTTATAAATAATATTATACAAGGAGTTATCTATGAATAACAAATACCTTATAATTACTTTTTGTTTACTTTTTATAATGTTTATTGTCGGATGCAAAACTATTGGTTCAGCCGACAATATTCCTCAATCGCTTCAACTTTCAGGCAGCGATATAACGGTTGGAGAAGTGTTAACGGCGGAATTAAAATATAACGCCAAAGACGACACTTTGAAAGAACAACTTATAGCCGAAGCCTTGAAAGGAACGACTTACGATTTTTTAATTATGCCTCGTTATGAGATTTTCAAAGATGGGCTAACTACAAAAATTAGAGTTAGAGGAAGAGGAGCAAGAGTTAAATAATTTATAAAAAACAAAAAGTAAGAAAAAAGACGCCGTATTTAATTGCGGCGTCTTTTATAAAATTATAATTTAAAATTTTAATCAAGGAGATTAATAATGTTCAAAAAATTTTTAATTACAAGTTTTATTTTAATTGCAAATATTCCTTTCGTTTATTCAAAAGACGAACCTATTACATTTGCATGTTTGCCGCCAGAAGGAACTATGGATGCAAAGGAAATGGTTTCATATATTTCGTCTGTGGAAGGAGCTTTTTTCAAAGAAGGGCTTAATGTAGCCGATAGAAAGAGACTTGAAAGACTTATAAAAGAAATGGAGTCGCAAGAAGCAAGCGATACGGATGATGAAACGGACGCTACAATAAAAGCGGGAAAAGCAATGAAAGTCGATTATCTTATAGGGGTTACTATTGATAATTGGGAAGAAGAAAAATTGGATACATATTCTATGAACCGTGATAGAAAAAAGGATGTTTTGAAATTAAAAGAGGAATACATACTTATTTATGAAACCGTTAGAATTAATATTAGAGTAATAGAAGTTGAAACCTCGATGGTAATAGCTCAAGGAAGCGCAGAAGATTCTAGCGTTAAAACTCGTTTTCGCAAAATGGATACGCCAGATAAATTGGCTAAAAAAGTCGTAAATAAAGTTATGAAAGATGTAAAAAAGCAATTAAGAAAGAAAAAATAAAAATTTTATTTTAATTTAAAATTGCGTATATAATATGATTTTCACACACTTAAAGACGGGCGAGGTTAAGACTTCGTCCGTTATTTTTTAATTTGTCATTGCCGAAAGGCACACAGAGTGTGCGAGCGAATAAAATGAGCGTGGCAATATATTTTGTATGGACTGCTTCGTTTTTTACGAAAACTTGCAATGACAATTATTTAATTTAACTAAATAAAAAATATATTCCGAAAAATTATTTATTTTTTATCTTTCAAATTTTCCAAAACTAATTCGGCTATTTGAATTGCGTTTGTTGCCGCTCCTTTTCTTAATTGGTCTCCAGCGCACCATAAAGTTAAAGAATTTTTAGCGCTTATATCCTCTCTTATTCTGCCGACAAATACCAAATCTTGATTAGTCGTATCCAAAGGCATAGGATATTGAAACTTTGCGGGATTGTCCACAACTTTAACGCCTTTCGCTTTCGCTAATAATTCTCTCGCTTTTTTAGGAGTTATTTTTTTTGCAGTTTCTATGGTTATCGATTCGCTATGACTTCTAAATACGGGAACTCGAACGCAAGTGCAATTTACTTTCAAATTTGGAGAATGAAGTATTTTTCTTCCTTCGTTTAACATTTTTAATTCTTCTTTCGTATAACCGTTTTTATCGAACGAATCTATTTGAGGAATTAAATTAAAACATATTTGATATTTAAATGCGTTTATTTCAAATTTCTTTCCTTCCGCCCAATCTCTCGCCTGCTGTTCCAATTCTTCCATAGCTTCTTTGCCCGCTCCAGATACCGCTTGATAAGTTGAGGCTATTATTCTTTTTATTTTTCCGTATTTATGCAAAGGAGCTAAAGCGACTAAAGCGATTATAGTCGTGCAATTAGGGTTCGCTATTATTCCCTTATGCTTTTTTACATCTTCTGGATTGACTTCGGGAACTACCAAAGGAACTTTTTTATCCATTCTAAAAGCGCTGCTGTTGTCTATAACCACGCTTCCAGATTTAACTGCAATCGGACTCAATTTTTTACTTATATCGCTTCCAACCGCTACTAAAGTAATGTCCATATTTTTAAACGATTTTTTATCCGCTTTTTCAATCGTATATTCTTTATTTCTGAATTTTACTTTTTTGCCCGCGTCTTTATTTCCAAGAAGTTTTAATTCGTTAATTGGAAAATCTCTCTCTTCCAAAATTTTTAACATTTCTTTGCCAACCGCCCCAGAAGCGCCTAATAAACATAAATTAACTTTTTTCATAAGATAACAACCTACCGTTTTTAAGATTATTTTATGCAATATTATATATTTATTAATATATAAAAACAAGCGCATAATCATAAAATTATAAATATTGTTTTTTTATGAATTTCATTTTAAAATACAAAAATTAAGGAAATCATTATGACAAATATATTAGTTATCGGACTTGGATTAATTGGCGGTTCTCTCGTTAAGTCTTTAAGAAGTAAAAATAAAAATTCTCAAAAAAATAATTATAGAATTTGGGCGATAGATAAAAATAAAAAAAATATTGAGTCGGCTTTGAAAGATAAATATATTGAAAGAGGTTTTTCTAATTACTCGAATATAAAAGAAGCTCTCGATTTTGCGGACATTATCATAATTTGCGCTTTTCCTTCTGTCGCTTTGAATATTATAGAAAAGTATAAAGATTTAATAGACAATAAAAAAATATTATCCGATTTCTGCGGAGTGAAAAAAGATATTTTTGACGCCGTTTCAAATAAAAAATATGTCGGACTTCATATTATGGCGGGAAAAGAAAAAGGAGGCTATATTAATTCTTCCGAAAGTTTATTCAAAAATTCAAACGCTATAATATTGTCGAACGATAAAGCTAAAAAAGAAGATATAAAAAAAATAGAAAAATTATCGAAAGACGCGGGCTGCGGAAAAATTATTTTATCAACCGCCGAAAAACATGATTATATGATAGCTTTCACAAGTCAGCTTATGCATATTATCGCATGTTCAATCGTAAATCATAATCAATTTTTAGAATCGCTGGGTTATGAAGGAAACAGTTTGAGCGACCATACGAGAGTCGGAACTATAGACGCGAATATGTGGAGCGAATTATTTTTGTATAATTCAAAATATTTATCTAACTCGCTTTCGGAATATATAAATCGTTTGGAAGATTTTAAAAAGGCTTTGGATAAAAAAAATATTGACGAATTAAAAAAATTAATGATTAATTCAAATAAAATAAAATCAAAATGGCTTAAACTAAAAAACAATAAGAAAAATAATATATAAAATTATCTATAATTCGTAAATTGCAACGGAATCGGATAATCTTTTTCTTTTATCATATTAATAACCGCTTGCAAATCGTCTTTTTTCGCGCCCGATACTCTTATCTGCTCGTCTTGTATGCTCGCTTGAACTTTCAATTTCATTTCTTTAATATCTTTTACAATCGTTTTTGCCAAATCTTTATCTATTCCGCTAACTACTTCGTTTATTTCGCGAATCGAATCGCCCGCAGCTTTTTCTTTTTTCTTCTCTCTTAAACATTTTTGATTGAGTCCTCTTTTGATAAATTTTTGAAATAAAATATCTCTAACTTGATTAAGAACGAAATCCGCTGGAGCGTTTATCGTAATAGTTTTTTCTCCTTTGTTTAATTCTATCGTTATATTCTGTCCCTTAAAATCGAATCTATTATTTATTTCTTTAAGGGCTACATTAACGCAGTCGTCTATTACTTGCATATCGACTTCCGAAACTATATCAAAACTTGGGTCTTTTGGCATAATCATCTCCTTATATTTATTTTAATAATTTTATATATAATTTTTTATATTCTTTAGCGGTTTTCAAAAGCGAATAATCTTTATTCATAGCGTTATAAATAAGTTTATTCCACACTTTTTTATTATTATATATTTTAAAAGCAAAATCCATAGCGTCTACAAAATCATTAACAGAATAATCGTTAAAAACGAATCCCGTAGCTTTATTTAAAGATTTAGAATCTTTATAATTTATAACCGTATCTTTGAGTCCGCCAACGGAATGAACTATCGGCAAACTTCCGTATTTCATGCTATAGATTTGATTGAGTCCGCATGGCTCGAATTTACTCGGCATTAAATACATATCGCTTCCCGCAGTTAATCTATGAGCGAGCGCTTCGTCAAAATCGAAAACAACTTTTATATTTTTCGTTCTATTTGCGCGTTTTATAAATTCTTCTTCAAAATTTTGAAAATAATTATTTTTAGAAAATAAGAAAATAAAATTTCCGTCATAAGTGGAAAGTTCAAAAAACGAAGAATAAATTAAATCGAGTCCTTTCTGCGGGTCGAATCTTGAAATCATGGTTATTAACGGAAAATTTTTATTCTTTAAATTAAATTCTTTATATAAAGATATTCTTATAATTTTTTTCTTTTTTAAGCATTCTTCTACCGAATCAATATTTGAATCTACGCTATAATGATGTTTGATATATTTGTCGGTTTTCGGATTCCAAGAATTATCGTTTACTCCATTTAATACTCCGAATAATTTATAAGAATTTTCCGCAAGCAAATTATTAAGCCCGAAACCTTCGCTTTGAATTTCTTTAGCGTAAGAAGGACTAACGGTAGTTATTAAATCCGATAAAATTATTCCCGCCTTAATAAAACTAACTTTGCCGTAAAATTCCAATCTGCTATGAACGAAAAATTTCCAAGATATATTGAGTAGATTATAAATATCCGTTTCAAAATTTCCTTGATAGGCGAGATTATGAATCGTAAAAATTACTTTTAAATTTTTCAAAGCTTCTTCTTCGTTATAAACTTCTTTTATATAAAGAGCGATTAAAGAAGTCTGCCAATCGTTTAAGTGAATTATATCCAATTTAAATTTTTCTTTTTTATATAAATAAATTATTAATTGAACTACAGCTTTTGAAAATAAAATAAATCTGCTCGCGTTATCTTCGTAATCTTTTCCGTTTTCTGAGTATAATCCGTTTCTATTAAAAAATTTATCTTGCTTTATAAAGTAAACGGTTATGTTTAAATTTTCGGGATGTTTTATTTTTATAATTTCCACTTCAATATCGTTTTTATCATGTTTTATTTTAAGTTTCGCATATTCGCTTTTTTTGTCTACAAATTTATAATTGTCTTTATATAAAGGAACTACCAAAGAAGAATCAATTTTTATAGAATTTAAAGCTAAAGGTAAACTTCCCGCAATATCTCCCAATCCGCCAGTTTTTGAAAACGGATAAGCCTCGCTCGATATCATAAATAAATTCATGTTTATACCTGAAAAATTATTGATATATCTATATTACTATAAAAATAAATAAATGTCTATTATTATTTTTCATTAATTTACTATTTCAATAATTATAATATTATAGATTTATATTAAAAAGAAAATATAAGAAAAAAGAAAAATGCCGATAATTATTATTGATGATAAATTATGACATATATATTTATAGCGTTGCAGTTATATGCTTTTTATTAGTCGTTTTACTATCTATAAAAATACTTTTTAGGGATAAAAATAAAATAAAAGTCAAAAAAGATATGTTAAAAAAGATTTCCGAATTAAAAAAAGGTTTATCAGATGATTCGGAAGATTATGATTCTATGTATCAACTCGCTTATCTTGAAGATAAAACTGGGGACTATGAATCCGCTTTGGATATATACGATAAACTCGCATATACTGGTTATTTAGATAATTTAGCCTATGCCGAAGCTCTTCAAATATGCAAAAGGCTGGAAGATAAATATGATAAATTAGACGAGAAAGAGAAAAGTTTTGCATATTTGACTAAAATAATAAAATTAGAACCTAATAATATTTTTTATATAATAAAAATAGGCACTATATTGGGGGAAAACGGATATAATTTAATCGCATCGAATTATTTTAATAAAGCCTTACTTTCAAAAAATGAATTCGAGGTAGATAGCCTTAAAGTTGCGGCATTTTCATTCTTCAGCGTTAAAGATTATGGCAAATCAATAAAATTTTTAGATGAATTCTATAAAAGAGTATTAAAATATTCAAATAGAAATTCTATGGAAGTTCATAATATAGAAAAGAGTTTAATATCGATGTATATAATTTTAGACGAACTTAATATAGCAAAATCTTTTATAGAATCCGTTTTAATAGAAAAGAATATAGACGAGGATTTTAAATTCTATATAAATAAGATGTATTTATTTATTCTTTATAAATTGGGCGATAACGAAAGATTTAAAAAGGTTTACGACAATCTGCATGAACTTTATTTAAAAAACTCAAATGTAGATTATGCCGATTTAATATTAGATTACTCTTTTTATTCATATTTTTTAAGAGAAATTGAATTCTCGATAAAATATTTTGAGATTATCAAATCTTTCAATAACCCTAAATTTGAAATTTACGATATAGATACGATACTTAAATATTTAAATCAAATAATTAGAGCTAATTATCAACTAACGCTTTTAAGAGATTTAAAAAATTCGGATGAAAATAAATATATAAACGATAATTATGAAAAATATATAGATAAGGTAAATATAGAAACTTGGGAAACTTCAATTAATATATGGGAAAACTCCTTTGTCGATTTGTCTTATATGTCGAATTTAATACAAGTGGAAAAAACTATTAATATAGACGGCAAAATATTGGAAGATTTAAAAAACGTTGTCGATTCCGCAGAACATCCGAGTGATAAGATATTAACTAAAAAAGTCGATAAAATATACGATTTAGATATAAACGAATTCAGAAAATTATGTAAAAATATAATAACATCGAAGCTTTCATATGTAATAGCTCAGGAATATGAGGATAAATTCAATAATAATATTAACGGAGACGAAATAAATTTTTTAGCTTATAATATTAAAGGCAGTAAAAAAGATTTAACTTTAATATCTTTCAAACGGTGGAAAAAATCTTCAATAGGCGAACTTATGATTAGAGATTTCTACATGATGGTTAATGAAGTGGACGCCAAAAACGGAATATTAATAGTTCCTACAGAATTAAGCAACAGCGCAAAAAGTTATGTTTCTCATAACGATAGAATTACGGTTTATTCTCGAGACCAATTCAATAATCTTTTGAAAGATGAAAAATTATAAAATTTATTTTTTATAATAGTGAATCATACAAAGTGAGGCAGACTTTCATGCTGTAAGCAAGTCTCGTTCGTAATGACAGATTTTAATTTTTTAACGACAAAAAAATAAAAAAAATTTTTGATTAAACTATTGACATATTTTTTAATTCATGCTATAATTTATATAAATAAAGTTAATGAATAATGGATAAATTATTTATGATTAATAAAAATTACTATAAAT
>NZ_SJDU01000794.1 GCF_005518285.1 Brachyspira catarrhinii
GTATCGCATACACCTTCGTATAAATAAGTTTCGTCAATGCAATGCTCGTAATAATATTGAATATAGAAATTATACATTTTCTCTTCCAAACTTTCCAAATATTTTTTATCATATTTTCCGACAAAAAAATTTAAAGTTCTTTTTATAAGAATCCTTGCTCCGTTTCCGACATATTTTCGGACATTATCTATAGGAATTTCGGGCAAGTTAATATATTCCAAAGATTTATTAATCGATTTATGAATATCGGGAATGGAATCAATCAAAGTGCCGTCCAAATCAAAAATAATATTTTTTATTTTATTTTTTATCTCTTGCATAATTTTAATAATTTTAAACGCTATAAGAATGTTTAGGACTATTTCTTAATTCTTTCAATTCTCTTTTTAATCTTCTCTTTTCCCATAGGTTTATGAACTCTGCCGTG
>NZ_SJDU01000795.1 GCF_005518285.1 Brachyspira catarrhinii
AACCGATATTTTTATATAAAGAATTTTAATAAATTTTTATAAATTTTTGCTTGACTTTTTTATAAGTTTGTTATATTATATATAGATTGAATAAAGAGAAGTCATTCGCCGAAGGCGTCCAGAAGGAACGAGGGCTTGCCCGAAGTAATCCAAATAGGGAAAAGTGCTAAATGTAAACTGCACACAATGGGCTTGCCAAAGGCACACAGCGTGAAGCCACATTGTTATGAGAATTGGATTGCTTCGCTCACGCTCGCAATGACGGGGTGAAAAGTGGTTGACATTTTTTAAATAATTGTTATTATATAAGCAGATTAAATGATAAAAAATAAAAACAGTTTCAAGCGAAGCGGTTTTTATAGTGAAGAAGGGAATTAATTTTCATATTGGTATAAAAAAGATGGAATTAGAAATAAAGTATGAGG
>NZ_SJDU01000796.1 GCF_005518285.1 Brachyspira catarrhinii
GCAAAAATAGGAGCAAGTTCTTTCCATTTTTTTAGAGAATACCCACTAAAATATTCTGGTGCCGTAGGCATGCTTTTAGCAGGATTTGGTATTATAACGGCTTTTTTTGGCTTATTCACCGTAGGTGCACCTTTGGTGTGGGCGTTTTTCACCGCAGGTGTGCCGACGAAGTCCGCCTTGGCGTTGGCAGGGGCTTTTTTGGCTTTATCGGGCATTTATACTCCTGAGATTATAATTTAGTTAAAAATCTATATTAATAATAAGTAATATAATATTTTATAACTAGACAAATGTCCGCCTATGGCGTAAAAAAAATAATTCAGGAGCTTTTTCGATATAGGCAAACAGTCGTCTGGTTAGGAAAGTTGTTATTGGAAATTATTTCTTGAAATTATTGATAAAACTTAATAATATATTTTCAAATT
>NZ_SJDU01000797.1 GCF_005518285.1 Brachyspira catarrhinii
CCCGCTCCGTTTTCTCCGAGCAAAGCATGTATTTCGCCTCGTTTTAATTGCAGAGTGATATTGTCGTTTGCCGTTATTCCCTTGAATCTCTTTGTGATGCCGAGCATTTCCACAACATAATCTTCGTTTGTATTAGGCATAATAAAATCCTTAATGTTTATTATAAAGAAATGTTATCAATATTTATATTTTATACTATTTTTTATAAAAATGATATGCTTAAACAATTATATTTTAATTGATTTTTTTCTAATTTTTTGTATATTTTATATAGAATTAATAAATACGGATTATAAATTGAAAGTTAGATTTTTGGGAAGCAGAGGCTCGATACCAACCCCTGGTAATAGTTTTAACGAATACGGAGGAAACACTTCTTGCATTCAAGTCATAGACAACGAAGACAATTATATTATATTGGAC
>NZ_SJDU01000798.1 GCF_005518285.1 Brachyspira catarrhinii
GGATAAAAAACATATATAGAACCGCCTAATAAAAGACGATTCTATATACTCTATAAAACCAATTTACAAGGAAGAATCAATATTTAAAAATACCAAGTTATCCCCGTAGAAGCGTTAAATATAACCGAAGTGCTGCCTCCAGAAGAAGTATCAGCCAATTCTCCCGCTACAGTAGCGCCTCCCGTTTGAAGTTCGGTATACCATTCCAATCGAGGTATCGGACGAATATATAATTCTCCGTAAACTACATAACCGAGAGTATAGAAAAATGACTTTCTTCTCTCGTATGAACCCGTTTGGACATCTTGATACGAATATATATTTTTCGCGTTTACTATAGTTAGAGATAAAGCTGGCTCTAAATAAAACTCTATCGTATCGCTCTCCGTCTTAGCGCTAAAGCCCAAAGGAAAAGCTAT
>NZ_SJDU01000799.1 GCF_005518285.1 Brachyspira catarrhinii
TTATCATGAGGAGGAAAATCTACAGCTTCTCCAATGATAAAATAACCGCATTCAATCATATTGCCGTCTGCTTTCTTATTAAAAGTTATTTTTATTCTTGTAAACTCAACAGGAGCTATATTATAAACTCCATAATTATTTGTTATATAAACATTATAATAAATAAAATTGCCGTATATATCTTCTATTTCTATACTTATATTTTTTATATTTGTATTAAAAATAGCAAAACAGTTTATAATACCTTTTCCATCTAAAAATAGACCTCCATCTTCTTCACTTTTGAATCTTCCAATTTCTGAAGTTCTATAATTAAATATATTAGAAACAGGAAAAAACTCATCTTCTTCTCCAATAACAGCATATGCAAATAGATTAAATATGTTATTACATAATAATCTCATAATATACCTCTCTG
>NZ_SJDU01000800.1 GCF_005518285.1 Brachyspira catarrhinii
TTAAGGCAATAATTGCACTCGTTTTAATTATTTTTATTTTATATTATTTCATGTTTTTAAGCATTTCAATTACTATTTTTGCCGAATTCTCCGAAGCCTCGACTACAAATTTTGGAAAATCGACTACCGCGTCGCTGTTCGCTTTATCGGATAACGAACGAATAACTACAAACGGAACTTTATACATTAAAGCCGCATGAGCCACAGAAGCGCCTTCCATTTCTATCGCGCCCGCTTTGAATTTTTCTCTTATATATTTTACTTTTTCTCCGTCTCCTATAAATTGGTCGCCTGTAGCTATCGTGTCTATATAAACTTTATTATTTTTAATTACTTTTTCGGCGGACACTTTTGCAAGTTCGATTAAATATTTGTCGGCGGGATAATAATTTTTATCGTGATAATAATTTTTATCGT
>NZ_SJDU01000801.1 GCF_005518285.1 Brachyspira catarrhinii
AAATTATTTGGAGAGAATATATCCTTATATAGCTAAAGAAATTTTTGAAGATATGTGCGAAACGGGAGAATCTCCATCGGCAATAGTCGACAAAAAAGGCTTGAAACAAATGAGCGACACGGGAGAACTCGAAAGCATAATAAAAAAAGTGCTTAAAGATAATCCAAAATCGGTAGCCGACTTCAAAGCTGGAAAAGAAAAATCTTTTGGTTTTTTAGTCGGACAAACTATGAAAGCGACAAAAGGACAGGGAAACCCAAAACTCGTTAATGAAGTTTTAAGAAAAATTTTAAACGAATAAATTATAGTCGTATATTAAAAATTTTCGTTTGTAAAAATAAATAATTCCTCTTCGGGAGTCAGTATATAAGCCTCTCTATATTTAAAATTTTCGTTTGTGAAAAAATTTGTTCCCA
>NZ_SJDU01000802.1 GCF_005518285.1 Brachyspira catarrhinii
TGGAATACAAAAATCTCCTGTGTTGATTAATGTAGATGAAATAAAGTCAAATAATTTAACATATGATTTAATAGTTCAGAGAAGAAAAGATTTATTCTATTCTATAAATGATGAAAATGACCATAGTTCTGATAATTGTAAATATTGTTCTAATTTAGTAGATAAAAAGTTTTCAGATGTTAATTTTGATTTTTTAGGCGGTGCTCATTTGCCAGCTGGATTTAATATACAGCATTATACGGCATGTAATCAACGTTGTAAATACTGCACCTTTACAAAACAAAATTTTTTTGTAAAGCCTCAATATAATATATTAGATTATTTTAAAATTTTTGCTGAAAAAGGTAAAATTAGAGGTGGTAATTGGGTAGATTTTAGTGGCGGTGAACCATCAATGCTTGATAATTTTGATGA
>NZ_SJDU01000803.1 GCF_005518285.1 Brachyspira catarrhinii
ACCGTAGCCCCCAGAATCAACCTTTACTAGATTAAATAAACTAATGTCATTTAATATCTCAAACTCTTTATGCTCGTAGATGAGTCTTTTTACATCATAATATCTTACTTCTTCATTCTCAAAAATTATTTTTAAGATTAGATTGTCCATAGCTTTAACATTTTTTATTTTGTGGAAAATCATAATTACTCCAAAGGTTCTAATTGTTTAAAGTTTTGTGTATTCCAAATATTTAATAGTTCCTCTTGGTTGTTTTTTGCCCATTCCAATACTAGAGAACATGCTTTATTTGGTAAATCACCTTCTATCATTTTTAATTCGTTTATATCAATAACTCCAACATACTCACCATATATAGCATGAAAATGCGGAGGATTATGTTCTTTTTACTGAAAGTACATTTTGATAATGAT
>NZ_SJDU01000081.1 GCF_005518285.1 Brachyspira catarrhinii
ATCCCGAGAGGAGATTTTGAAAGTTTGTCCAAAGAGTTTAAACTCGATTGCATTATTTGGAGTTTATTTTCAAATTCCAATCAAACGGTTTCTATGAATAATGTTTTTTACAAGAATAAATATTATAAAATAGACAATCAATTTTATCCTTTCTATTATAAAGAAGTTTCTTCAAATAATAGTTTTTTTGATTATGATAAAGAAAAAAGATTTGTAAACGAATACTTGAAAAATAAAGAAAAAATTATGACAAAAGAATCGCTGGATTTGATTAATATTTCAAAAGAATTGTATAGTTTTTTTTATCGCAATATAGAAAAATTCGATTTGAAGAAATTTGAAATTTCATTATGGGACGCTGGTTTTTGGCAAATAAGAAAATCGATAAAGGACGCCAAAATCGGGCTTAATATTTTAGAAGAATTAAAATTAAAAAGAAATATTTTAAGGAATAATATTTTTGGAGAAATTGATAAATTTATTTCTTAAGAAGGATTGACATATTTTTTTAAAATGTTATAACTTGCCCATAAATTAAAAAGCATTTAAATTAATTGTGTTAACAAATTTTTTTATGTTGTATAATATTTTAGAGATAATGAGAATGAAGTTTAAAATAATAATATTATTTATAATAATTTCTTCTATGTCGTTTTCCGCTAATTTAGAGCTTGGGTTTGGAGGTTCTGCTGGCGCTACTACAGAATTCAGTTATGCATTAGATAGAGAAGAAAGTTATATGTCTAGTGGCAATAGAGTAGATAGCGGTTTGTCGGCAAGCGGTTTTTTGGATATTGGCGCTAATTTCGAGCTTCCAAACGCTGGCGCTTTAAGTAGCGTAAGCCTTTTGTTTGAAACGGAATATAATTATTATATGAGAATTAGAACATTATATAAAGAATATCCAGAAATGGCTAGGCATAGATTTTTTTACCATAGTTTGATATTAGGGATATTGCCTAAACTCAATTTTGATTACGGTATATCTTTTGGTATAGGGGCAGGTATTTTACTACCCCTATATAGTCAATCTGGTAAAGAAAAAAATGAGGCTAATTGGGGGTTGGGAAGCTATCATAATGACGGATTAGGAAGTTATAATAATGGCGGTTATAAAGAATTCGATTTTAAGAAAATAACCTATATGTATAAAGTTCCGATTATGCCTTATATAAAATTAAATTTTGAAAAAAATTTCTATATGTCTGAAAAATGGGCTTTCAAAATTGGCGTAAATTTGGTTTATAACTTCGGCATGGAATTTGATATGGATAAATTAGGCGAAGGCGGCGCTAAATATTACGCTTGGGATAAATATAAATTCTCTTCATTAGATTTTGAGGCTTTTATCGGTTTCGGTTTTGGACGCCCTAAATAAAATTTTAGTTTCAAAGTATAGTAACATTTTACCTCCTTTTTTTAAAAATGCCCCGTTTAAAAGCGGGGTTATTTTATTTTAAAAATATTGTATAATAATATAATCTATTAATAATAATTAAAAAAGGAATTAAAAATGATAAATGTGAAATTAAATAACGGCGTTGAAATGCCAATTTTAGGTTTGGGAATATATAAAATAACCGACAAAAAAGAACTTTATAACGCGGTTAAATGGGCTGTGGAATCGGGTTACAGAAAATTCGACACGGCTCAATTCTACGATAACGAAAAAGAATTGGGCGAGGCTATAAAAAATTCCGCCCTTAAAAGAGAAGAAGTTTTTATAACTACTAAAATATGGAATACAAATCAAGGTTATAAAAAAGCGACAGAATCATTCGAAGAAAGCCTTAAAAAATTGAATATGGATTATGTAGACTTGCTTTTGATTCACTGGCCAGGACAGAAAAAAGAAAGATATTTGGAAACTTGGAAAGCTTTGGAGAATATATACAAAAATAAAAAGGCGAGAGCGATTGGAGTAAGCAATTTTGAAATAAAACATTTAAACGATATTTTTGAAAATTCTTCCGTTCCTCCCGCAGTCAATCAAATTGAAAGACATCCTAATTTGAATCAATATGAACTTATAGAATTTTGCAAAAATAAAAATATGTTTGTAGAAGCTTGGTCGCCGCTCGGAAGAGGAAAATTTATCGAAAACGAAACCTTAAAAGAAATTGCGAAAAAATATAATAAAACTGCCTCTCAAATAATATTGAGATGGAATATAGAAAATAAAATTGTCGTAATTCCAAAATCGGTAAAAAAAGAAAGAATAGAAGAAAATATTAATATATTCGATTTCAAATTGGACGGAGAAGATATTAAAAAAATAGATTCGATGAATAATAACGAAAGAACGGGATTTAATCCTTTAGAATTTGATTTTTAATTTAAACATAACAAAATGAACTTTATGAGATTTTTTAGAAAATCAAATAAATATTTAAATCTTACCAAATTGGAATGTAAATAGATGTAGCCGTAGGCTTGTCTGAAATAGTCTATTTGATAATAAATCTAACCATAGTGGAATATAAGTTATAAAAATAATGTTCCGATAAGTATTAATAAGTAAATTCAATTATGTTAAGCTCCTAATACATCCTTAATCGCTTTTAAGTTTTTATTAATATCTTTCAATTCCTTTAATAACTCTTTTAACAAATCCTCATTATTCATAATATATAACCTCTCTAAATTAAATCTAACTAATTAACTAATTAAGTTATAACACAAATAATGACAAATGGCAATAGTATTTTAGGTAAATTGCATCTTAACAAATATTAACATATTGGAAATAGCGGGTAAAAATAAATCGCTCGCTATTTTTTCATGCTTTCTTTCTTGACTTTTTTATCCACAACCGACCTTTTTGATAGTTCGTCTTTTATATCGTTTAAAGTTATATTTTTTTCAACCATTAAAACCAAACTATGATAAAACAAATCGGCAAGTTCGTATATAATCTCTTCCTTGCTGTCGTTTTTAGCCCCGATTATAACTTCGGATGATTCTTCGCCTATCTTTTTTAATATTTTATCGATTCCGCTATTAAAAAGGTAAGTCGTATAAGAGCCTTCCGTCATATTTATTTTTCGTCCTTTTATAAGTTCGTATAATTTATAAACGGAAAAATCTTTATAATTTTCTTTTTCGTAAATCTCGTTCATAAAACAAGATTCCGCTCCAGTATGGCATGCGGGACCGTCTTTAATAACTTCTACAACCAACGCATCGTTATCGCAATCGCTTTTAATATTTTGTATATGCTGATAATTTTTTGAAGTCTCGCCTTTTCTCCAAAGTTCTTTTCTGCTTCTGCTATAGAAACAAGTTTTGCCTTCGTTAATGCTTATTTCCAAACTCTCTTTATTCATGTAGGCTAAAGTTAAAACTTCTCTTGTATAATAATCGATTACTATCGCGGGAATCAATCCTTTTTCGTCAAATTTTAATTTATCAATGTTTATAGTATTTTTCATTTTATAATCTCGCTTTTATATTATTATTTTTTAAATATTCTTTCAAATCTTTTATATCAATTTCTTTAAAATGAAATATCGAAGCCGCAAGCCCAGCGTCCACTCCTTTCACTTCAAAAACTTCTTTGAAATGTTCCATCTTTCCCGCTCCGCCCGAAGCTATTATCGGAATCGAAACATTATCCGATATTTCTTTTAATAAATCTATATCGAAACCGTTTTTGATTCCGTCAGTGTCGATGCTGTTTATTACAAGCTCGCCCGCTCCGTTTTTCTCTCCTTTAATAACCCATTCGATAGCGTCAATATTCGTATTATCTCTTCCTCCTTTAACGAAAACGCAATATTTTTGCCCGACTTTTTTTATATCGACTGAAAGAACCACGCATTGATTTCCGTATTTTTCCGCAGCCTCTCTTATAAGATTAGGATTTTTTACCGCTCCCGAATTCACGCTAACCTTATCCGCTCCCGATTTCAAAACTCTATCAAAATCTTCAATTTTATTTATTCCTCCGCCAACGGTTAATGGAATAAAAATTTCTTTTGCCACTCTTTCGAGAGTTTGAACGAATAAATTTCTGTTTTCGTAAGAAGCGGTTATATCGTAAAAAACAAGCTCGTCAGCCATAGAATTATTATAATATTTCGCAAGCTCGACTGGGTCGTTTACATCTTTAAGCCCGACAAAATTTGCGCCTTTTACCACTCTTCCGTCTTTGACATCCAAACATGGAATAATTCTTTTAGTTATCATTTTTAGTCCAAATTATTTTTTTCTAAATTTTATTTCTAAATTATTTTGCAATTTTTATTATTTTTTTCAAATCTATTTTTTTTTCGTATATAGCCTTTCCAACGATAGCGCCATAAATATTCATTTCTTTAAGTTTAATAATTTCCTCTTCGTTTGTTATTCCGCCCGAAGCGATTATATTGCAAGAGATTTTACTTTTTAGTTCTTTATAAATATCCAAATTAGTTCCAGACAATTTTCCGTCTTTCGATATGTCGGTATAAATTATTGTGTCGATTCCCATAGAGTCAAATTTTTTGCAACAATATACGGAATCCTCGTTTTTAATTTCTTTCCAACCTTTAATTGCTATCATTCTATTTTTAGCGTCTACCGCAACGGCAATATTTTTTTTATACTTTTTTATCATTTTCTCCAAAAAATTCAAATCTTCAAAAGCTATAGTTCCTAATATAATTCTTTTAACTCCGATATCCAAATATTTTTTTATCGTCTCTTCGTTTCTTATTCCTCCTCCGACTTGGGTAAACAAATCGCATTTTTTAATTATTTTTTCTATCGTATTAAAATTAAAAGTTTTTCCTTCGCTCGCTCCGTCCAAATCGACAATATGCAAATTTTCGCTTCCATCTTCTATAAAGAAATCCAACACTTCTATAGGATTTTTAAAATAAATTTTTTTATCATTATAATCTCCTTCCGTTAATCGCACTACCTCTCCGTTTTTCAAATCTATCGCTGGAAAAATTTTCATTTATAATATTCTCCTTTAAATTAAATTTTTAAAGCCTTTCAATATATTTAGTCCCGTATTTCCGCTTTTTTCAGGATGGAATTGTATTCCGTAAATATTATCTTTTTTGACGACCGCGGGAATATCAATATCGTATTCAGAATCTGCAATTATATTTTCCTCGCAATTTTTAGCGTAATAAGAATGAACGAAATAAACGAATTCATTATTTTTAATATATTTAAAAATTTTATCTTCTCTTTTTATATTCAAATTATTCCATCCCATATGCGGAACTTTCAATTCTTTATTTTTCAAATCTTTTTCTATCGGACAAATCTCGCCTTTTATAAGCCCAAGTCCGTCATATTCTCCGTATTCGTAGCTTTTATCGAAAAACATTTGCATTCCCAAACAAATTCCTAAAATTATTTTTCCTTTTTTGCTTTCTTCGATTAAAGTCTCTTTTAAAATTCCATCGTTCTTTTTTTCCAATTTTTCAATGGCGTCTCTGAAAGCTCCGACACCTGGCAAAATTATCGCATCGGATTTTTTTATAATATTTTCATCGTCCGTTAATTTGTTTTCTATTCCCACATAATTTAAAGAGGACATTAAAGAAAATAAATTTCCGACTCCGTAATCTATTATAGCAACCATTTATAACAATCCTTTTGTGGACGGAATTTCGTTTTTATATTTTTCGTCTATTTCTACGGCTTGAGAGAGCGCTTTTGCAAAACCTTTGAAAATAGATTCAATAATATGATGAGTATTTTCTCCATGAAAAGTTTTTATATGCATCGTTATATTCATAGAATTCGCAAACGCTATAAAAAATTCTTTAATCAATTCCGTATCGAAATCTCCGACTTTTTGATTGATTAAATCCGCTTCAAAAATCAAATGACTTCTTCCGCATATATCAATCGCGACTAAAGTCAAAGCTTCGTTCATTGGCATAAAAAAATTGCCGTATCTTTTTATTCCTTTCAAATCGCCCAAAGCTTCGGCAAAACATTTTCCCAAAACGATTGCCGTGTCTTCAACCGAATGATGATAATCTATATGAGTGTCGCCTTCGCATATAGTTTCCAAATCGAATCTTCCATGTCGAGCGAATAAATCGAGCATGTGGTCTAAAAATCCGACTTTCGTTTTATTCAAATATTTTCCCGTTCCGTCTATATTCAATTTGATTTTAATTTTCGTTTCGTTTGTGTTTCTTTCAATTTCCGATTTTCTCATTTCAATTTCTCCTTAAAAAATTTAAAAGTAAAAATCAATTAACAATCTCTTTTAAAGCGTTTATAAAAATAATCATCTCTTCGTCAGTTCCAACGGTTACTCTTATAAAATTTTTAATAATATCTTGTTTAAAATATCTTACTAAAATTCCTTTCTCTTTCAATTGCAAATAAATATCTTCGGCAAAAACTTTTTTATGCGAAATGAATAAAAAATTCGATTTTGAATTCAAAACTTTAAAATCTAATTTTTTTAATTCTTCTTTTGTTTTTTCTCTCGTATTTATAATTTTTGAAACAGATTCTTTAGAATATTCTTCGTCCTTGAAAGCTTCGATTCCCGCTAAAATTGAAAGTCGGTTTATCGTATAAGAATTGAAAGAAAATTTAATATTTTTAAGTCCTTTTATCAATTCTTTATTTCCGAGCGCAAAGCCCAAACGCATTCCCGCCAAACTTCTCGATTTTGAAAAAGTTTGAACGACAAGCAAATTATCGTATTCGTTTATAAGTTTAAGCGCCGATTCTCCGCCAAAATCTATATAAGCTTCGTCTATTATAACTACTTTATTCAAATTGGCTTTTATTATTTCTTCTATTTCGCTTAATTTAAGCGACATTCCCGTAGGAGCGTTTGGATTTGCAATGATTATTCCCGAATCCAAATTCTTATAATCGTTTATATTTATAGAAAAATCTTCTTTAAGCGGAATTTTTTTTTCGTCCAAATCGAACAAATCGGAATAAACGGAATAAAAACTATAGGTTATGTTTGGATAATAAATTTTATCTCCTTTATTGAAAAAAGCCATAAAAGAAAAAGCGAGTATTTCGTCCGAACCGTTTCCTATAAAAATATTTTCGGTTTCGAGTTTGTATTTTTTGGCAATTAAATTTTTCAAATCGCTAACATCTGCGTCGGGATATAATCTCAAATCGTCAAAATCGCTTTCCGTTATAATTTTTCGGACATTTTTTGACGGCGGATAAGGAGATTCGTTCGTATTAAGTTTAATATATTTTTTATCTTTCGGTTGCTCTCCTTGAACATAAGGAATAACCGAATTCGCTTTATCGCTTAAAAATTTATTCATATAAACTCTTCTTAAATTTTTTGTAGGGTTATTATATATGATATTCGATATAAATAAAAGTATTTAATAAAAATAAGTTTATTGAGATTATAATTAAATATTGAATTTTTAGATTATTTTTTAACTTTAGATATTTCTCTTTCAAGCATATTACAAACCCAAAAAATTAACTATATTTTACAATCAATAGCCTTTTCTATGCATTCTATATCCGTTTCGTTTATCTCGCCGAGATTAGCCGCATAAATCGTATATAAAGGTATTTCTTCGCCTATAGCCGCTAT
>NZ_SJDU01000804.1 GCF_005518285.1 Brachyspira catarrhinii
TTATTTTTTGTAGCCGACACTCCAAAAATCACTTTTGACGCTTTGGGAAATTTGAGAATTAAAGTCGCAGAAAAATTAAATTTAATCGATAAAGATAAATTAAATTTCTTATGGGTTGTAGAATTCCCGTTATTCGAATACGATTATAAAGAAAAAAGAATTTCCGCCACTCATCACCCTTTTACGTCTCCAGTTCCCGAAGATGTTGCGATACTCGAAAGCGACACTTTGAAAGTGAGAAGCGACACTTACGATTTGGTTTTGAACGGAAACGAAATCGGCGGCGGCGGACAGAGAATTTACGATAGTTCCGTGCAGTCTAAAATATTTAGTTTGCTCGGAATATCGAGAGAAAAAGCGAAAGTTAGATTCGGATTTTTGCTTGACGCTTTGAAATATGGCGCTCCTC
>NZ_SJDU01000805.1 GCF_005518285.1 Brachyspira catarrhinii
CTGAAATATTATATCAAAAAAGTGTTTTGTATAATAACTTTATATTAGACTTTATAATCAAAGGTAGTGAATATAATTATATAGCAGATACAAAATATAAGGAAATTTATAATAATGATAATGGTTACGAAAAAGATGATATTAAACAGCTTTCAGGATATGGAAGAGTCGAAAGTATAGTAAAAGAGTTTACAAACGATATTGAAAACTATGTTCCAAAATGCCTTATAATATATCCTTCAGATGATTCAAATAATAAAAGCATAGATTTTGAAAAAAAAGAACAAATTAGTGGTTTAGTCAAGTTTTATAAACTTGGTATTTATCTTCCTAGATTGTAATAGTAATAATTTTATATTTTATCGTAAATTCATTTTATACAATTGCTATTTTAACAGTTTTATTATA
>NZ_SJDU01000806.1 GCF_005518285.1 Brachyspira catarrhinii
GAACTTCCAAAATATGCATTTGAATAAAATCTAAATCTACATTATGGTTTTTTGTATCGATTAATTTAAAGCATCGGTGCGGTTTGCCTTCGTCTCCAAAATTCAAATTGAAATTAATTAAGTTAATGCTAATAATTCTTGGCAGATTTTTATAATCTTCGCCTTCCTTCAATTCGTTTACAATATTCTTTGAAGCATAATAAAAAATTCTTTTAATGAAATTTATATTTCCGCAAAGCTGAATTTCAATTATAACCGTTTGATTGTCTTTTGTTTTCGCTTTAATGTCGATTATCGATTCTTTCAAATCGATATTTTCAGACAAATTATAAGGGTCGATTATTTCCAAATCTTTAACTTCTTCAAAATTGAAATCGCTTAAACTTCTTCAAAATTGAAATCGC
>NZ_SJDU01000807.1 GCF_005518285.1 Brachyspira catarrhinii
GTAAACATAATTGTTACAGAAGAACCGTCAGAAGAAAATTTTAAAGTACCTTCAATTCCATTTGCTTGTCCATAATAGTCAGTAGAAAAACTATAATCAGTACCAGAACCTGTTACATTCATATATCCTTGATAAGAAGGTTCTGATGTTTGGTCACTACCTGCATTCATACCAACTTTAGAGTCTTTTATTGATACCCATAAATATTGAGACTGCATTACAGCAGATGTTGATACGTAGGAATTACCGTTATACTGTTCTATGCCTTTTGTAGTATCTCCTGCTCCTATTGTGTCATTGCAAAGTATATTTATATTCAATAAATTTTCAGGAAATGCTGGATTTGCTGTAAACATAATTGTTACAGAAGAACCGTCAGAAGAAAATTTTAAAGTACCTTCAA
>NZ_SJDU01000808.1 GCF_005518285.1 Brachyspira catarrhinii
ATATTCCGCCTGATAACGGGATAAAAACAAACGACATTAAAACGGATACGGGCGAGGGCGACATAAGAACGAACGGCGGAGCGGTTTCTGGTAGCTATACCATAGCGGTAGCTTCGGATGGTAATAGCGTGAAAACTACAGCAACGGTAAAATTCCTAAACGCTACGGGAACAATAACGGGTATTACTGATACGGATAGCACGACTTTAACGGCGGATGATTTCGTTTATAGCGGAACTAATTTGACTTTGAAAGACGATGCTACTACGAGAGCAAAAATTACTTGGGATGGAGTCGATACTAAAAAAGTTAAATTGACTTTCACATTAAAGCCCGCAAACGAGAAAGTGGATTTGACGACTACAACGCAAGATGTAGATATTGAAATCGGAAAATTCA
>NZ_SJDU01000809.1 GCF_005518285.1 Brachyspira catarrhinii
TACCTAATATCATAGGTATAACTAATATTATAAGTCCATTATTTACATTGCATTCTGTTAGATCTAATGTTTTATCTTTTTTCATAATTTCACCTTAAGTTTATAGAAAATTTAATTAATTTTCTTTCTATAAAACATTATTGATATTGTAATATTAATTGGTTTGATTATTTATAACATGACAAAATAATGTTGTATGACTTGTTATTTTATTGTATAAATAGTTTTATACTAAATAAATGGAAGTAATAGGTATATAAATATTATTTTCAAATTTTAAAATTTACATTCTAATCATAGCATATTTCATATTATTACGTGCCTTATTATTATTGGGATTTAATTTTATAGCTATATTATAATCTTCAATAGCTTCTTTATATAATTGAAGCCTAGCT
>NZ_SJDU01000810.1 GCF_005518285.1 Brachyspira catarrhinii
AAAGTATTATCCATAGCGGTAAGCATAAGGACGGGAGTATGAACCATATAATTGGAGTCAACATACTTAAATTGATATGCCCCGCCTACGCTTATTAAATCCGATTTATAACCTACGGCTAAAGCAACGGAAGGACGAAAATAATCGTTGAGCTTTCTATTGGTTTGCGAGTCGTTCGTCCAATTATCAAGTATGACGCCCGTAGTATTTCCCGTAACTCCGAAAGCTACTCTGAGATATTCCGTTCCGTATAGAAAACCTATCTGGTCGGTTCTCGCTCTCAATTGGTCTTTATCCATAAAGAAGTCTATAAAACTTCTACCGCTTCCGTCTCCATAGAACCCGAATAGGTTTAAAGGAATTAGAATGAATAATAGTATTATGAGTAATTTTTTCA
>NZ_SJDU01000811.1 GCF_005518285.1 Brachyspira catarrhinii
AAAGTATTATCCATAGCGGTAAGCATAAGGACGGGAGTATGAACCATATAATTGGAGTCCACATACTTAAATTGATATGCCCCGCCTACGCTTATTAAATCCGATTTATAACCTACGGCTAAAGCAATGGAAGGACGAAAATAATCGTTGAGCTTTCTATTGGTTTGCGAATCGTTTGTCCAATTGTCAAGTATGACGCCCGAAGTGTTTCCCGTAACTCCGAAAGCCACTCTGAGATATTCCGTTCCGTATAGAAAACCTATCTGGTCTGTTCTCGCTCTTAATTGGTCTTTATCCATAAAGAAGTCGATAAAACTTCTACCGCTTCCGTCTCCATAGAAACCGAATAGGTTTAAAGGAATTAGAATGAATAATAGTATTATGAGTAATTTTTTCA
>NZ_SJDU01000812.1 GCF_005518285.1 Brachyspira catarrhinii
CCCTGCGGGAACGAGGGCAAAGCCCGAAGTAATCCAAAATGTATGCTGTGCTTTTCTAATAATAAGGGGTTTCAACCCCTTGTTACCATATTTTTTCATCTTTTTATAAAATTTACTTAAAATTATGAATTGACTTAAAATTTTTTTTAAAAAAAATTTGCTTTTTTAATAAAAAAGTGTTGACAAATTTTTTAAGTTTGCTATAATACATACAGAGAGTTTGAAGCTGTATAAAAAGTTTAAAGCTATTGTAGAATTTCATACGATTAAAAAAAATTGCAAAAAAGCTTGACAAAAACTCTAAAACATACTATACTGACAAGTATAGAATATAGGTAAGAAGGTATAGGTTATGGTTGTTTTAATTTTAGTTAACGCGAGACGCGAGACGCGAG
>NZ_SJDU01000813.1 GCF_005518285.1 Brachyspira catarrhinii
ATTATGCCTCAAATCATTTAATTTTACTTCAAATAGCGGCTTGTTCCGTTCCAGCTAATGACGATTCTTTAATTCCTTTAAATTGGTATGAAAAAGACAAAACTTTTGAAGATGTAAAGAGATTTTATAATGATAATCCTTTAAATGCAGATAATTTTTCGGCGGGTTGGGTAAAAGATAGACCATTTTTAGCAAATAAAAAATTGAGCAATTTGAGAATAGTATGGATAAAATATATACTAAAATATCCAATAAATTATATCAAGCATATTAGTATATGGTTAATAGCGTATATAAACGAAAGAAGTAATTATCCTATTTGCGATGTTAATCAAGCGCAAGAATTATATAACGATAATATAGAACTTATAAATAAATTTAATGAAAACGAACAG
>NZ_SJDU01000082.1 GCF_005518285.1 Brachyspira catarrhinii
GGCACTATTCTGTCAGGGTCTTCGTTAGCCGCAGCGGGGTCGAAACCAGCATGTATAGTCATATATTCGCCTTCAACCAAATCGTCCTTGCCAGATATATCGTATTTTCCCCATTTTGTAGCAGATGCGGATTGTATTCTATCTGGATTTCCAACTGGAACTATGCCTCCGCTCGTCACTACCGCTACTTGCAATTTAGATAATTCTTCTTTAGTAACGGGTTTCGCTATGGTTACCAATTCTTTTTTAGGGATTATAAGCTCGGAGGTAAACGGTTCGCCTTTTATCTTTTTAAGAAGCATATCCATTACTCTTTCAGTCGCTGGAATATTATCTTTTCTCCATATCTGCTTTCTAATGCCTCTTCCAAAATATCCCTCTTCGGAAGCTGGCAAAGTTTCCTCTCCTTTCAAAAGCTTTAAAGCGAATTTACTCATAGCCAAAGTATCTTTTCCCATAGCTGCGGCTGAAGGTCCGCCTTTGAATATATACATATCCTTTCTGAACATATCTACGCCGGGATTTTCATCGTTCATAGAAGTTATTACTGGAACTTTAAACTTATCTTGAACGGCTTTGCATATTTTACCGCATGCGACTCCGTATCTTCCAGCTCTAAAAGCAGGACCCGCAAAAAATATGTCAAATTCCTTACCCTCTAAAAAGCCTAAAATTATATTTATCGCTTCGTCAGGATTACTGCCCATGAAGTTATCCCCGCATATAATGGTATGGGTTATTTCCACTTCGCCTTTAAGATGATTGGCATAGGCTACCGCAGGACCGACTTTTTCCGCTCTTATTTCGGGTTTGTAATCTGCGGTATCTTCTCCGCCTATACCAGCGAAAAATTGATTTATATATAAAATACCTTTTTGCATCTGTTTTCTCCTTAATTAAAATTCTGCCATAGTTTTAGTAGACCAACCTACTACCATATCTCCGCAGAACATAGCGTTATTTTCCATAATGATAGAGCCGTCTTTTCTTACGGAAGGACCTAATATGGCATCGTTACTCCATCCTCCAGATAAACCGTCTCGGGCTAACGATTCCAATTCTCCTATTACGACAGGCATAGGCGGAAGGTCTATCATATCGGATACATTTCCGCAAGAAACTATGGCGTCCGCTTTTTCGTCTAAAGTTACCAAAGGTTGCGAAGCTCCGTCTCTTCCCGTGCATTCGTTAGTTAGTCCTACAGTTTTTACTTTAGCGTCTTCCAAAGCCACAATACATGCTATAAAGTCCGCATCTGGATTGCCGTATCCTTCTTCCGCGACTATAGCGGCTTCCGCTCCTATATTATTGGCTATTTGAGCTACGAATAAAGCCGCTCTCTCTTTTTGTTCCAAAGCCACATTAAGATTTGAGAATATAACGCCCAAAAAATTAATAGTTTTGCCATGCTCGGACATCAATTTTTTTATCATAGGGAAATTCTGAAAATCGTAAGTAGACCATTTTGAGGAACAAGGCATGAAAGAACCAGATATAACCGCTCCGCCCAATATTTCGTTTGGATGCATTAAAGTCGGAAGCATTCTATTTGTATCCCATCCGTAAACTAAATCGTTATATCCGTCATTTTCCATTTGAGATTGAGCTTGCAATACCAACGCTACTTTAGGCAAATTTCCGTTTCTCGAAGAATCGGTAAGACTTTGAAGAGTATAAGTTTCAGTTTCTTCAGGTTTCAATTCTTTAACAGCGTTTCCTAAATATTCCGCAAGTCTCATACCAGCCCATCGAAGCGCCCTATTTTTTTTCTGCTGTTCATGACGCTCGAATTCCTCGTCCGTATCGGCTACCAAACATACATTTATTAAAGTGGAGTAATAAGTATATTTAGCGCCTTTGCCTCCCATGTCGATTAGTCCGTCTTGGAATCCTCCATAATGCTTTCCAACCGCTAAAACGCTGCAGTTTTTCAAAGCATGCATATCTCCGTCTCCAGCCCTATACATAGGACCCAAAACTCCCGGAAAAATAGTTTTGCCGTCAAGTCTGCATCTCGGCTCGATGGCTTCTTTAACGGGAACTATTCTAACCATATCGCCGGGCTTTACTATAATTATGTCGGCTTCGGTGATATGTTTGTCTTCTTTAACAATATTTAAAGCTTCTTCTTTATTAATTGTTAAAGTAGAATTTTCAAATTTGGTTTTCTCTCCAAATTTGATGTCTTTTACATAAAAGTTTCCTATATGTAATTCCATCTTTAATCTCCTTTTGTTTAATTTTTTTGAAATATTTATAGAAAAAATACTTTAAGGAAAAGTATTTAGATAGTAAACATAATTTATAGTTTGATATAAGAAATTTTGAGATAAATATTTTATTGGCAAGTGAAGTGAATTTCATGAAATATACTCCAAAATTTGCTTAATTAAGCAATATAGTAAATTAAATTAATAAAAAAGTCAATATATAAATTTAGAATTATATTAATTTATTATCTCTTATTAAAAATATATTTATTTATATTATTAATATGTTCCTCATAAGTTCTCGTAAAAACATGTTTCCCCGTTCCGTCAGCTACAAAAAATAAATAATCGGTATTTGCGGGATTAAGCGCCGCTTCTATCGCCTTAACTCCGCTCGAGCATATTGGCGATGGAGGAAGTCCTTTTTTAAGATAAGTATTGTAAGGACTTTGCATTAATCTAATCGCATCCGCTATCTCTCTGGATGTTACGGTTTCTATAGCGTCTCCTTTTTGTAAAGTCATCGCGTAAATTGTAGTCGGGTCCGCTTGAAGACGCATATCTACCTTCAGTCTATTATAATAAACGGAAGATATTATTTTAGGTTCATCCAAAGCTCCCATTTCTTTTTCTATAATCGAAGCCATAGTTAAAACTTCATGCAAACTATAACCTAATTTTTTCGCTCGGTTTTCAAAATCCGCTCTCGGAAATTTTTCAAATAAAGAATCTATCATTAAATTAAGCAATACTATCGGCGGATTTCCTTTTACGATATAATAAGTAGAAGGAAAAATATAACCTTCCACGCTTTCGGTGGGAATATTATATTTTTGCAATATTTCTTTATCATAACATAATTTTAAGAATTCTTCTTTTGTAGTAAAATTTTCTTCTTCCAAATAATTCGCTATTTCGTAAATATTTTTTCCTTCCGTAATCGTTAATTTGCTCATTACCTGTTTTCCGCTATTTATATATTTCATTATATCAATCATATTCATGGTTTTGTTTAATTCGTAATATCCGCTTAAAAGTTTTCTGTCATATTTTAAATATTTGGAAATTAAAGAAAATAATTTTGCATTTCTTATTAATCCTTGCAATTCGAGTTTTTTCGCAATCGAATTAGCGCCTTCGCCTTGCCTAATTTCAAAATATACGATTTCTTTATATTTACTCGTTGGACTTATGTTATATAAAGCAAATGTTCCCGCAAAAATCACGGCTATTATTAGTAGAGTTATTATAATTAATAGTTTTTTCATAATAAATTTTTCTTTTCTAATATTAATTTAATACATTATACAAAGATAAAATAAAATTGTCAAAATAAAAATAGATATTTAATTTTATATACAATTAAAAAATTCATTTCCTTATTTGAATTATAAAATAAATTTTTCAATTTAGTTATTGACAAAAATAAAAAATATACTATTATAATAAAATGATTAATAAAAAAGAGGCAAAAATATGTATACTGTAAATTCGTTAAGCAAAGCAAAGCAAAGCAAAGCAAAGCGTGAATTACGCTCTAATTAACAATTCTTTCAAAACATTTCTTATCGCATTATTATTGCTAATATTATTATTTTCAATTAGCTGTAATAATAAAAAAACAACGGGAGGCTACACAGGAGGAGGTTCTTTATTAGTAAGCGTGGAAGCAAACAATTCTTACGATATAACGGTTATAAGTCAAAATTCTTCTTCAAGCGTTTACTCTCAGGGAATTATAGGATTTGCAGTTAATGGCGCTTCGGATTATGATGTTTCAATTCAAAGTGTAAAGAGCGACTCAAATAATACATTGACTTTAGACGCGTCCAATTTCAGCTATAACAAATCCACAAAAACATTGACTTTATCAACTTCGGGTTTAACCAAATTCAATAACGCGACTTTAACGGAGGCAACGGCTTACCAATATACCATAACATTCAGGTTTACCGACTCTTCGAATACGAGTAAAAAAACTACATATAATGTAACAATCAATTTATATAAAGCGAAATTTATAACCAAAACGGAAGTAGAAGATATGGTCAAATCTATTGGAACAGTTTTAGTTCAAGTTCCAGCTTCTCCTAATGTCCCTGTTACCTTTAATTTTTCAACCGCATCTTTTAAAAGCGGCAACCCTAATTTTAATGTAAAGAGCGCAGGCAACGCTGGTAATATAAAATTAAGCGTAAGAACCGCTCGGGTTAATGTATTCTCATCCTTATCTAAAACCGAAAATTATCAAAAATATTTTTCAGGTGTGAGTTATAAAGCGCCAGAATTTAGCGGAGCTAATCTTACTTTATATTGTCCATTGAAATTAAAAAGCGGTTATGCTTTGTCAAGCGAAAGCGAGGTCGCTCATTTAACGGACGATGGTTTAAGTATTCAATTAACTTTAGACAGCAATCAGGATTGGGAATAAAATTAAGTTTATATTGCGATTAAGAAGCGTAAAAAAGGCATCGTATTTATTACGGTGTCTTTTTTATTTGGATTGCCACGCCGTTGTTTGTTTGCAATGACAAATCTTATTTATCCTCCGCCGAAGGAACTACAGCCAAATCGCTTACTCTTGCGCCGTCAGATATATTGACTATTTTTACGCCCTTTGCATTGCGTCCAAGTTCTGGAATAGAATTCGCTTTTATTTTTATAGTCATATCGTCCGTAGTCACAACCATTATCTCGTCTTTGTCTCCAACCGTTTTTACGCTAACGACTTTTCCAGTTCTATTGTCGAGTTTGATATAAATCTGTCCATGTCCGCCTCTGCCTTTAACATTAAACTGTTTTGAAGATAGTCTTTTTCCTATTCCGTTTTCGGTTATAACTATTAAAGATTCGCCTTTATGAATTCCGTTTCCAGATACGCAAATATCGTCTCCAGAAAGAGTTATTCCTTTGACTCCGCCCGCAGCTCTTCCCATATTTCTAACCTTTTGCTCGTTTATTCTCAAAGCGAGTCCAGAATCGGTAGTCATAATGAAATCGTCTCCCGTTTGAATCGCCGAAACAGCGACAAGCTCATCGTTATTTTCCAAAGTAAGCGCCAATATTCCGCGTTTTTTAGCGTTTTCAAGATGTTTTAATTCCATCTTTTTTATAGTTCCTCTTTTTGTAACCATTATAATCGATTGTTTAGGGTCGAAATCGGATACGGTAAAATAGCTGGTAATTTTTTCATCTGGAGCGAGATTAAGAATAAATTTAACGCTTTTTCCTTGCGACAATTTCGTCAAAGCTGGAATTTCATGCACTTTCATCCAAAAAGCTTTTCCTCTGTCGGTAAATATAAATAAATAATCTTTAGTGGAAGCGACAAATAAATGTTCGATATAATGTTCTCCCTGCGATTTTCCGCCCTGAACTCCGACTCCGCCTCTTCCCTGAGTGCGATAACTTGAAGCGGGAACTCTTTTAATAAAGCCTTGAGTCGTTATAGAAACGGCTACATCTTCGTCATGAATCAAATCTTCTTCGTCTATTTCCGTATCGTTAGTTTTTCCGATAATTTCGCTTTTTCTGTCGTCTCCGTATCTTTCGGATATTTTTTGAAGTTCGTTTTTTATTACCGCCAATATTTTATTCGGATGAGCGAGCAAATCTTCGCAATAGGCTATAAATTCTTTTAATTCTTTCAATTCTTCCTCTATTTTCAATTTTTCCAAAGCGGTTAATCTTTTAAGAGGCATATCGAGTATAGCTTGAGCTTGCTTTTCTGATAATTTAAATGTTTTCATTAAAGTGTTTCTTGCCGATTCGGTATTTTCGCTCTCTCTTATTATTTGAATGACTTTTTCTATATTCGCTTGGGCTATTAAAAGTCCTTCCAAAATATGCGCTTTCGCTTTAGCTTGATTTAAGTCGAATTGAGTTCTTTTCGTTATAACTTCTACTCTATGGTCTACAAAATATTTAATAAGCTCTTTCAAATTGAGAACTTTAGGCTCTCCATTAACCAAAGCCAAATTTATTATTCCGAAAGTCGTTTCCAAATCTGTATGTTTGAATAATTGATTCAAAACTATTTGAGTGGCGACTCCTTTTTTAAGTTCTATTACGAGTCTTATTCCCGCTCTATTGCTCGATTCGTCTCTTATATCTGAAATTCCCTCGATTTTTCCTTGTTTAACGAGTTCGGCAATTTTTTCATGCAAAGTAGTTTTTACCACATTGTAAGGAAGTTCTTTAACTATTATCGCCTCTCTGTCTTTTTTTATCTCTTCAATTTCAAGTCGCGCTCTTAATTTTATTCTTCCTTTTCCCGTAGTGTATGCCTCTTTGATTCCCTCTTTTCCGTATATGATTCCCGCGGTAGGAAAGTCGGGACCTTGAACATATTTCATCAAATCTTTTATTTCCGCGTTTTGATGGTCTATATAATAAGAAATAGCGTTAATTACCTCTCTTAAATTGTGCGGAGGCATATTAGTAGCCATACCGATTGCAATTCCCATACTTCCGTTTACGAGCAGTTGAGGAACTGTCGCGGGCAAAACCGATGGCTCTGTTCTCGAATCGTCAAAGTTTGGAACGAATCTAACCGTATCTTTTTCTATATCGTTTAGCATCTCTTCGGCAAAACGAGTCATTCTCGCTTCGGTATAACGCATAGCCGCTGGAGGGTCATCGTCCACAGAACCGAAATTTCCCTGTCCGTCCACAAGCAAATATCTCATAGCGAAATCTTGCGCCATTCTAACCATAGTTCCGTAAACCGCGGAATCTCCATGCGGATGGTATCGGGCTAAAACTTCTCCGACTGTGGCAGCCGACTTTTTATAAGGTTTATCATGCGTGAGATTAGCGTCATACATCGCGTATAATATTCTTCTATGAACGGGCTTCAAACCGTCTCTAACATCTGGAAGCGCCCTTGAAACTATTACGCTCATTGAATATGTCAAATATGATTCTCTTAATTCGTTTTCTATAGATATATGATTTACTCTTTTAAGTATATCTTTCGTAAGCGTTGAATACTGCCTTTCTTCCGTTCCGTTATTATCTTTGCCGTTATTTTTCTTTATCGCCATTTCTTTTATCCTTAAAATATTTAGAAAATATTATATCATTAAATTATATAATTATCAATATAAAATAATGCCTATATTAAATATTAAGTTATAAATTAATTAAAATTTTTTCATTTTTGGATTACTTCGCTTCACTCGGCAACTGCCCGCTTTAGCGTGTGGGCTTTAGCCTAGCCTCAAAACCTCGTAATGACAAATTTCAA
>NZ_SJDU01000814.1 GCF_005518285.1 Brachyspira catarrhinii
TCCTAATGGTTCAGGAAATAATAATTCAGGCTTAGTCGGAACAACATGGTCATCTGAATATTTAGGAGAAGGCTCAGGATTTTGGGCAGCTATTAATTTTAGAGAAGGCGGAAAAGTAAGCATTGGTTGGTGTAAATCTGAAAAATCTGCTGTAAATTACGCTCAAAACGGCGGAAAAAATAATGTTATGGGTACTTATACTATAAACGGAGATTCAGGAAATATACAATCATCAAAGCAGTATGCACAAGGCGATTTCACTGTAAACGGCAATTCTATAACATTTAAGACAGGTATGAAACCTACATATAATAAAAAGTAAAATTAATTATCATTTTTAACTGAGTAAAATAATAAAACCTGCAGCTGATATAGATATCAACTGCAGGTTTCTT
>NZ_SJDU01000815.1 GCF_005518285.1 Brachyspira catarrhinii
ATAAATTAGCATACTATAATTTCGTTAAGCAAAGCAAAGCAAAGCAAAGCAAAGCCATTATTATATCTTCTAACCAATAATTTAAATTTTTATATATTACAATTTTTTAAAACTCTTAAATTTTTAGACATATTATTTTGCAATATTTGGAAAATCCGTCATTACGAGGGCAAAGCCCGAAGTAATCCAAAGTTAAATGAATTCTATACAAAGTGGATTGCTTGGCATCTGCCCGACTTTGTCGCAGGCAATGCCTTCGCAATGACAGTGAAAAATAATTTAGTTAAAACCTTTTTAACTTCAATTACTTTCGATAGCTTATCAAGGAAAATAAAAAATCCTTGTTTAGTTATAAATAAATTTAATAATAGGAGGATATTCGTATGAAGAATA
>NZ_SJDU01000816.1 GCF_005518285.1 Brachyspira catarrhinii
AATTAAATTAAATATATAATTAATTATTTTAGCTCCTAAAAAACTTTCTCCTGATAATTTATAAAATAAAGTGTAAAAAATATAATAGGCCCCACCTGGAACTCTTGGAGTGCTAAACTCTTCATTAACAACCTCACTTGCAATAAATCTAGCAGATGTAGTTGGAAGCCTTCCACTTTCATACCATTTATTCATATCATAAAAATGCTGAGTTTGATCAACTAATATATATCTATTTGGAATCATATAAAAAGAAAGCAGTATATTAGTTATAATTGCAAATAAAATAAGCAATAAAGGAATTATTATAACTTTATTAAGCCTCATATAGGATCCTAGTTATACCAAATGACAAGCACAATAATGACCGCTTTCTACTTCCCTAAACTCTGG
>NZ_SJDU01000817.1 GCF_005518285.1 Brachyspira catarrhinii
TGGCTGTTCAATACGCGGTTAAACTTGGAGCTGATGTGACAGTTTTCGATATAACCGAAGACAAAAGGCAAGACGCTTTGAATATGGGAGCGGTTAAATATGTGAATGTAAATAACCCGAGCGATTTGCAGAATTTTGAAAATACTTTGGATTATATAATCAGCACTATACCAACAAGATACGATTTAAATATGTATATGGCTATGTTGAAAAGAGGCGGCGAGATGGCGGTTTTGGGACTTCCTCCGAGCGAAAATAATCCGAGTTTGAGCATAATAGATTTGGCGATAATAAACGGAAGCAGAAAAATATTCGGTTCGTTAATTGGCGGAATAAGAGAAACTCAAGAGATGCTCGATTATTCGGTTGCCAATAATATTTATCCCGAAGTT
>NZ_SJDU01000818.1 GCF_005518285.1 Brachyspira catarrhinii
CCCTGCGGGAACGAGGGCAAAGCCCGAAGTAATCCAAAATGTATGCTGTGCTTTTTTGATAACAAGGGGTTTCAACCCCTTGTGCGCTTTTTTATGGATATTAATGAAAGGGGAAATAGCCCCTTGTTATTAGATTTTTTATTTTTAATTTCACCATATTTTTTTCATCTTTTTATAAACTTTACTAAAAATTATGATTAACTTAAAATTTTTATTAAAAAATTTGTTTTTTTAATAAAAAAATTGTTGACAAATTTTTTAAATTTGTTATAATATATATAGAGAGTTTGAAGCTGTATAGAAAGTTTAAGGCTATTGTAGAATTTCATGCGATTAAAAAAATTGCAAAAAAGCTTGACAAAAACTCTAAAACATACTATACTGACAAGT
>NZ_SJDU01000819.1 GCF_005518285.1 Brachyspira catarrhinii
CATTGATAAAGCTTAATAGTAAATCCTCGTCTCCTTTAAGTCCGAAAAAATAACGAATAAAATAATCATTTAGTTTCTTTACTTCAACATTATCTTTCATAAAAATATTATAACAAAAAGTTGTTAGTTTGTCAAAATAAATAATTCAAAAAATTTTGATTGCTTCGCTCTCGCTCGCACACGCTGTGCGCCGCGAGGCGATGACAAAATTTTTCGTAATGACTTGGAATAAAAATCGTAATGACAGAAATACATTGTCATTACGAGTGAAATGAAGTAATCCAAAGTTAAAGAAACTTTATACAAAGTGGATTGCTTCGATTTGTAAAACAAATCTCGCAATGACAGAAAAAATTCGGTCATTCGCCAGAGGCGTCCCTGCGGGAACGA
>NZ_SJDU01000820.1 GCF_005518285.1 Brachyspira catarrhinii
TTTTAAATAAGATATATGCCGGTAAAAAATTAAGAATAATAAGCGGACGTTATGTAACTACTTCTATAACTAGCGGAGTATTAAATGATATATTTGCTAGAACTACAGACGTTCCTGCTTATATTGAGGAGATTAATAATATGATTAAAGAACTTCAAGATAACTCTACTTTTATAATAAAAGAAACTATAACAAAAACAGGAAGCGGCAATGATAAATGGCAATTGACTTGGAGAGATGATTTAGAATATTTACAAATGGCAGGATATGTTACAGGAGATACTACTGCTATAGGAAGTCAAGGAGGATTTGGATTGTACCAATCAGATAGTGATTCTGCCCCATTTATAGGATGGATTAGACCTTTAAGACAATATTATTTTGGTGGAG
>NZ_SJDU01000821.1 GCF_005518285.1 Brachyspira catarrhinii
TGCATAAAAAAATTACTTACGGAAAACTTAATTATATTTAAATAAAGCAATAATTAAAATAAAAACAATCTATAATTATTTTATTATTAAGGAATTATAAATGATTAAATTTGTTTTAGTTGGTGCAGGAAGTGCACAATTCGGATGCGATATGCTTGGAGATATTTTCTCTACTAAATCATTAGAAGGCTCTCATATAACATTACTTGATATTAACCCTAATGCTTTAAAAAAGGTATATGATTATGTTAAAGGCTTTATAGAAACAAATAAATTAAATTTTACTGTTGATGCGACCACAGAAAGAAAAGAAGCTTTTAAAAATGCTGACTTTATCATAAGCTCAATAGAAGTGGGAGATAGGTTTTTATTATGGGATCTGGATTGGA
>NZ_SJDU01000822.1 GCF_005518285.1 Brachyspira catarrhinii
ATATCATTAATATCTTTTTCTTCTTTTAAAAGAAGTTCTACCATATAATAAAGTGCAATTTTAGAATCAAATTTTTTGAAATTTTCAAAAGCTTTATCGTATTCATTATTATTAAAATAAACTAATCCTATATTTCTATATGCAAGAACAAATTTGTCGTCTAATTCTATGACCTTGTTAAAATTCTCAAGTGCCATATCATATTCATTATTATTAAGATAGACCAACCCCCTATTATTATATGCAAGAATAAATTCGTCATCTAAATCTATGGCTTTATTAAAATTCTCAAGTGCCATATCATATTCTTCTTTATCGTAGTGAACTAATCCCCTATTATTATAGGCAGAAATATAATAATCATTTAATTCTATAATCTTGTCAAA
>NZ_SJDU01000083.1 GCF_005518285.1 Brachyspira catarrhinii
AAACACATTTTAAGTCCTTTTTTTAGTATTTTTAATTAAATAATTATAGGGAAATGTTACAATAATTCGTTAAAAAAGTCAAGTTTAAATTTGATAATTTTTATTTTCTATAATAAACTTTCTTTTATGATTTTTACGATATTTTATTTTTTAATAAACATTATATTTACCATATTAAATTTTTTAGCGGTATTTATTTTATATATTTTTGTCAGACCTTTTAGCAAAAAAAAATCGATTATTATAAGTCATTCTATTTCAAAATTTTGGGCGAGAGGTTTAATGAAAACCGCATTTATAAAATTCGATTTGGAGAATAAAGAAAATTACGATTCAAAAAAAGTATATTTGCTTACTCCAAACCATCAAAGCGCGTTCGATATTTTCTGCTGTTTTTGTATATTCGAAGGTTTATACGCTTTCGTTTCAAAAGACGATTACGGAAAAGTCCCAATGGTGGGCTTTGGAATGAGGAAGGCAAATTATATTTTTGTTAAAAGAGGAACTGTCGGAGCGGCAAAATCAATAGAAGACATCGAAGAGAGATTAAATAACAAAACGAGCGTGGTTTTATATCCCGAAGGCACGAGAAGTAAAACGGGAGAGATAAATATGCCGAAAAGAGGAATTTTAAAAATAGCCGAAAAATGCCCCGATATTCCAATTTTGCCCGTAGTCATTTACGGAACTAAAGATATAATGAAGGCTAAAAGTTTTAAGATAAATCCGTTTAGAAAAATTAAAGTTAGATTTTTAAAACCATTTTATTTTAAGGACATCGAAGGAGACGAAAATTCTAAATTGAAATATTGGCATGATATTATGACAAAAAATTATAACGAATTAAAAAACGAGAAATAAAAATAATGAATAATAAAAAATCAATCGTTCTTGCAGCGTCCGCTTATATTTTATGGGGACTTCTTCCTATATATTGGAAAACCGTTCAAAATTTCGATTCGGCTTTCGTTTTGGGAATGCGAGTGATAACGACTTTTATATTTACTTTAATCATAATAATTTATAAAAAATCAAAATTATATCGAGGCAAGAAAACTTTGATTCAAACGATAATCGCGGGAATATTGGTTGGAATCAATTGGTATTTATATATTTATACGGTTAACTCGGGAAATGTTTTGGAAGCGGGACTTGCCTATTATATATGTCCGATTTTAAGCATTTTTATTGGAATAGTTATTTTTAGAGAAAAGAAAAAACCTTTGGAATATTTGGCTATAGTTTTAATGTTTATCGGAATGATTTATCAGACAATCAGCTTGGGCAAACCTCCGATTATGGCTTTCTGTATAGCTTTGACTTTTTCAATATACGGAATATTAAAAAAATTTTCGGTTTATTCTGGCTGGGAGAGTTTATTTTTGGAAACTTTTGCAATAATAATTCCTTCTATAATAATCGCTAAAATTTATTTTCCGCAAAATTCTCAACCGATTTCAAAATGGATAGCTTTAATGTTTGCTGGAATTGCCACGGGAGTTCCTTTATATTTATACGCAAAAGCGGCAAAAGGGCTTCAAATTTCTATGCTCGGATTTTTGCAATTTTTAGTTCCGTTTATGGCGACTATTCTCGCAATATTCGTTTATAAAGAGGAAATTAATATTAACAGAGCGATAACTTTAGGAATTATAATTTTGGCTTCGGTGATTTATATTGTTTCTATATTTAAGCATTCTAAAAATTAGCTTTATATATTCCGATTATTTTACTATTGACTTTTTGAAAAAATTTATTAATATTTAATATAAGCTATGAATTAAACGGAGACTAAATAATGAAAAAAGTATTTTCTATAGCGCTATTAATATTTGGAATATATTCTTATAATCTTAAAGCGGCTAGTTTGTCGATGGTATTTTTAGGACAATTCGCGTTAAGCGGAGCTTCCTCAAATAAATCCGTTCCGTCAGATTTTAGAGATTTTGATGCTGGATTTTCTTTTTTAATCGGAGCGAATCAAAGAATCGTAAATACAATATCCGCGTCCGTCTTGGCGGAAATCGGATATTATCATGATTCCTACGATTTCAAACATAATATAAACGGAAATAGAATAACAGAAAATTATCAGCTTGACAGTTTTCTTATAGGAGCGTTTGGCAAATTTCATTTTTCATTTTTCTCTTTGGGAATAGGTGGAGGAGCAAAAATTCCAACTTCTGCGTTATATAAAAAAGATAAAAATAAATACCGTTTAAGTCGAGGAGATTTACAAGATTTATTTCAAAGCGCCATTATTCCTTATATAAAGGCTTCGCTTGATTTCAATGTATTTAATAATATATTAATCGGTTTGTATGTTAATTATGATTTCCCGATTAAATTTCAGCAAAATAATTACATGGATAATATTATAATAAATAAAAATTATATGACGGGATTCGATATAGGACTTCAATTCGGATATTTTTTGAATTTTGAAAATAAATAGGAGATTTTTTATGAATAATATTTTAAAAAACAAATTAGTTATAATTTCGGTTATATTCGCTCTTTCATTTGCAAAGTTAAACGCTGCAAATTTCGTAATCGGTTTTATGGGACAGTTTGGAGCGAGCGCCGCGACTACGGAGAAAGGAAAAATATTCAATTCGGATTTCAGAGAATTTGAAAATTCTTTTTCCGTTCAACCCGGCATTTTTTTCTCATATTACGATACCATATCTTCCGCTATATTTTTGGATATAGGCTATAGCAAAGACAGATACGAATTTAGGCATGGCGAAAGCGAAAATCGAATAGTTGAAAATTTTAGCTTGAATAATATTTCTATAGGACTTTTGCCAAGAATAAATTTTGGATTTTTATCTTTGGGAATCGGCGGAGGAATCAAAATTCCGCTTTCGATGATATATTCAACCGAAGGACAATATCGATATTCCGATAAATACAAATTAGACTTCGGAGATGTTAGAGACGCTTTAACGGAAATTTATTATCCTTATCTCAAGGCTTCCGTAGATTTTTTAATCAAAGGAAAAAACAGATTTATGATGACGCTCGGAGTTTATGCGAATTATGATTTTCCATTTAATTTGAAAAATGACGGAATTTTGGATATGGCAATAAGCAGAAGAAATATCGCTTCGTTTGATATAGGATTTCAAATAGGCTTGTATTTTGTAAGTTTATAAATATAAAATTTATATTGCTATTGAAATATTTATTCTTTTAACATATAATTAGATTAATAAAACATTACTAACAAAGGAGATTTTATGCCTATAATTTCAGAAGAAACTATTAAACTTCTAAACAATCATTTAAACGAAGAGCATTACTCGGCTAATCTTTATTTCAATATGGCTGGTTGGTGTTCAAAACAAGGATTAAAGGGATGCGAAGCTTTTTTAAACAATCACTCTGCCGAAGAGCATACGCATTTGGAAAAACTCAACGACTTCATTAAAAAAGTTGACGGACAGCCTATTATGGGAGCTATGAAAGAACCAGAACATAGTTTTTCGTCCGTTGAAGAAGTTTTTGAAAAAATTGTTAAGCATGAACAACATATAACTTCTTTAATCAAAAAGCTCGTAGAGAAAGCTATGGACGATAAAGATTATATAACTTTAAAATTTTTAGATTGGTTTGTAAACGAGCAACTCGAAGAAGAAAATTTATTCAACGACATTATGGATAAAATTAAAATTCTTGGCGAGTTGAAAGGCAGAAATTTATACGAATTCGATAAATTCATGGATAACTTGGATAAAGAAGAACATAATAATTAAAAATACTTCTTAATAGACGGCGTTATATTTTTTATTGATTAAATAATATGACGCCGTTTTATTTTTATTTATTATTTATAGATTGTGAAGATAATTGAAATAAAGTCTTTCATCAAAATATATAGACAACCTATAACTTAAGTTATCGATTGATTTTCAAAAAGAATTCAATATAATATAAACTAATAAAAAATTAAAAAAGGAATTAAAATGAATTCTCAAAAAACTTTAATTTATATTTCGGCTATTCTTTTGATTTTATCGATTTTCTTAACTATATTCAATAGAATTTACGCATTCCCAAAAGCTGGAGCGGATTTTGTAGATTTCATGACGCATTTTTACGACATGAAACAATTTTACAAAAAAGGAGAGATTCCAACGACTGGCGCAAGATTTCAAATGGGACCATTAACCGAAGAAGTCGCTCCGAGAGTTCCTGGCGGATTTTTCTATATTCATTATTTATTATGCTACAAATTGGCGGGCGAAAATCTCGAAATTGCGCGAGTGTTCAATTTTATAACTATGTTTATTCCCGCTTTGATATTTTTATTTTGGATTTATAAAAGATTCGGTTTTTCAATCGCAAGTATTTTGTCGTGTTTGGTTTTATTCAATATTTATTTCGTTTATACGAATAATATTTTTTATAATCCGAATATAACTTTGTCTTTATCGTTTTTATTTTTAACTCTATTTGGCGAATATATAAATATATATGAAGAAAATCATTCTTTAAATATTCCCGCGATGATGTTTTTTCCATGTTTGGCTTTAATGGGACAAGCTCATTTTGGCGTTTATTATGGAATCGTCCCAACCGTGATAATTTATTTGATTATAAGATTTAAATCGACATTAAAAAATATAAAATCTCTTTTAATCGGCGTATTTTTGTCGTTTTTGACATATTTGCCTTATTTGGTTTCGGAGATAAAAAACGGATTTGCTAACACGAATAAAATGCTCGATTTTTCGGTTAATAGCGATTTGAGAGAAGTTTTTCCTTTTCCGCAAGTTCATTCTTTGTTTATGTTTCCGACAAACGAATTTTCCGTAATGTATGCGGCGAATAATTTTAAGAAGATAATGGATTTTTATTTGAACGATAATCCTTATTTTATATTTACTTTAATTATTTTAGTTTTGTCAATCGTTTTAATTTTGACTGCTTTTATTTACTGCGCTATAAAATTTTTCAAAAACAAAGAATACAAATTTGAAAATGGCGCAAACGATAAAAGTTTATTTTTAATCAAAGAATTATTTTTATTATTTTTGCTTTATTTTCCAGTAACGATTTTTATAACGATTATCGGCAGAGGAATAGCGGGACAATTTAGATATCATTTCGGAGCTTTCGCTTTGTCTTTTGTTCCGATGATTTATTTTCTTTATAATTTGAAAATTAATTTGAAGTTTAAATATTTAAATTATATTTCCATTTTTTATATATTAAGCGCGATTGCCATGACTTTCAATATAATAATATTCTATAAAAATTATCAAGAGCCTTACAGATGGAGCGATTATATTGACACGGTTCAAAATATCGCAAAAGATTCAAACGGAGAAAAATTTATTATAGAAAACGGAAATCAATATTTTAGTCAAATGGGTTTCGTTTATGCAGACAAATGGGACGAAGTTCAAAGTAACGCGAATATTATTTATTATTTATACGAATCAAAAAACATTACGAATTTGAATTTAGAAATAATTTCAAGCAACGGAATTTATACGGTTTATAAAGAAATAATCAAATCCCAAAACTGATTTATTTCTTCTCATAAACGCTTTCTTTTTTCGATATATTAAATTTAGCGAGTATGAAAACGCAGCCTCTTAAAAACAATAAAAAATACATTGAAATCGTAAGCAAAGGATGAGCGAATAATTTTTTCCATTTTCCTTTTTCGATAAACACTCCGATATAACGATAATAAAATCCGAATTGTTTTTTAGTCGTTTCGTCAAATCCCCATTTCTTAAAATAATTGTCGAAATTGGAAGCGTAATAACTTTTCTTTATAATATATTTTTTGAGATTATGATTTTCATGATGATATAAAGGAGATTTAATAATTGCCGTCCCCCCCCCCCCCGTAGCTTTCATTCTTCTGTCAAAATCCCAATCTTCCGTTCCGTTAAGCGAAGTGTCGAATCCTCCTATTTTCAAAAAATCCTCTTTTCTAAAAAATCTAAGTCCGTCAATTACGGTTGCGTTATAAAACGAACGTTCAAAATTTCTCACTTTATTAAAAAATCCTTCTCCAAAAATTTTCTCGGGAATATAAATCGCTTTTATGTTTTCGTTATTTTCAAATATTTCAACGCATTCGTTTATAACATTTTCCGATAATGTCATATCCGCGTCCAAAATTCCTACGATTTCTCCCGAAGCTTGCTCCACTCCGTAATTTCTTTGAGCCGAACGTTCGGGACCTTTTAAGAAAGTTTTCGCTCCTAAAGATTTTGCAACTTCTACGGTTTTATCGGTCGAATAATTGTCGACTAATATTATTTCAATTTCTCCGCAGTCTTTAATATAATTAGAGTTTATAACCGATTTTATGCAGTCGGCTATAAACTCTTCGGCATTTTTTGTAGTTATTACTATACTAACCATTTATTTATTTTTTGCTCGCCAAGTTTCTTTTTCAAATTCGCCCGCGATTGGAACTAACGAATCGTCCAAATCTATTTTCAAAACGGCGTTGAAATTATTCGTAGCCATCATTTGAGCCGCAAAACCCACTATAGTCACAATCTCCGAATCTGAAAAATGTTTCTTCAAATTATTGATTAATTCGTCCGAAACGGCGTTCGGGTCTTTTACCATTTGCATTCCGAGTTCGGATAATAATTTTTCTTTTTCGTCCAATTTAAGATTTTTAGGGTCGTCTCCGATTGCTTTCAAATCTCTTATAAAAAACAAAGAGCATAACATACATCCGTTGGTTGTGGAAACCGAATGCGCCAATATCATAGCCGCTCTTTTTCCTACGATTTCAACGAGCCTTCCGAAAGAAGTATACCAACCCATGAAAGCGTCATAAGTGGCATAGTCGTTTAGTAGCGCTTTTTTCATGTTGGTTACGCTTCCGCTTTTTTTTATCTGTTCGTCAAAGGCTTCTTTTACTTTTCCTTGAGCTTCTTCGTATTCTACATATTTTACTCTTGCCATAAAAACTCCTTTTAGTTTTAAATTTTTGTTTTTATTTTTTCAATTAATTATAAATTATAAAAAAGATTTTTCAAGCATTTATTTTATTATTTAATTTATTTCTTTTTTGCGATAATTTTGAAGAATAATAAGTCACAAATATAAAAAATCCCATAATCGCCAAATAATCCAAAAAGAAAAATATAATCGCCTCGTCATAATCAAAAAAAGCGTAGTCGATAAGAAGAAACATTTTCTCGTATAATCTTCGTTTTATAAAAGAAAATATTCCGTAAAGCGCAATCAATATTCCCAAAATATTTATTAATATTCTTAAAATAACCGCTTTAATTTTTCTTAATTTCATCATACCGATAAACATTCCCCAATGCATTCCTATATGAGCCGAAATAAAAACAAATCCCCAAGAAGCCGAAAGCATATGAAGTCTGCGATTAAACATTCCTCCTCCGCCCAACTGTTTTTTCTAGATAATAG
>NZ_SJDU01000823.1 GCF_005518285.1 Brachyspira catarrhinii
CTCAGGTGCTGCAATCTTTATTTCTTTTTTTTTTTTTTTTTTTCTAGTTTCTTGGCTTCCTATGCTAAATCCCATAACTAACCTACCATTCGATTCAGAAAAATTCGCACTATCCAGCTGCACTCTTCTTCTGAAGAGTTAAGCACTCCATTATGCTCATTGGGTTGCTACTACTTGATATGTACAAACAATATTCTCCTCCGATATTCCTACAAAAAAAAAAAAACACTCCGGTTTTGTTCTCTTCCCTCCATTTCCCTCTCTTCTACGGTTAATCCTTTCCTCTTCGTCTTTTTCTACACCCTCGTTTAGTTGCTTCTTTTTCCTTCCCGCTTTCCTGCACTAACATTTTGCCGCAGTACACTATACGATCGTAGTACATCTT
>NZ_SJDU01000824.1 GCF_005518285.1 Brachyspira catarrhinii
AATTTTGAATCCTTATAAAATTCTTTATACAAATTAAAAATATTTTCCAAAGAATTTTTATCTTTTAACTTTGCGTATATAGTCGACAAAATTCCTCTATTAAGCGCAAGCAAATGAGGAACGAAAGTAATTTTAATATCTTCGCCGTATATATTCGATAAAGTCTGCTCGATTTCTGGAGTATGACGATGTTCCGCGATTTTATAAGGAGCAAAAGCTTCGTTGCATTCGGCAAAATGAGTATTCAAAGTAAGCTCTCTTCCCGCTCCAGTGGCTCCCGATTTTGAATCGATTATTATATCTTCTTTTTCGATTATTTTATTTATTAAAGCGGGAGTTAAAGCAAGCCCAATAGAAGTGGGATAGCACCCCTGGATTTCCGA
>NZ_SJDU01000825.1 GCF_005518285.1 Brachyspira catarrhinii
TCCCATAAATACAGTGCGAGAGCGCTCTTTTTTGCAGAAAGCACTTTAGGTCACTTTTTTTTATCTTTATGCGCTCTACAATGCATTTTTTTAGTTCCTTTTTTTGCACCATAGGTCCGTTTATGTTTGGGGAAGGCCATTTTAATGTCTATTTTCACCTTTTTAAAAAAAGCCTAAATCCGCTTCTCGTGTTTGCTGATCATAAGCGAAGCTACGAATGCATTTTTTCAAGGTAAACGCATCCTGGATTTAGTTTAAGTCGATGCAGATTGTGCGTACTTTATAAACAGAAAGTGGAAGCATTGAAAATTCTTGATTAGTCGGAAAACTATGAATGATTCTTCTATTTATTCATATATGTGATATATGGGTAATGTTTACA
>NZ_SJDU01000826.1 GCF_005518285.1 Brachyspira catarrhinii
AAGCAAAGCAAAGCCTGTATTGTATCTTTAACTAATAATTTAAATTTTTATATACCGCAATTTTTTAAGGCATTATATTTTTTCTTTTATAAAGAAAATGAAAGTTCTTGTTCTTTTTTCTATCGAGAAAAAAGAACCAAAAAAGCGATTTCTTTTTTATCAAAAAAGAAACAAAAAACAACTCCGTTTAGAATTCGTAATTCATTAATAAAAATATTTTCGCAATATCTGGAAAGTCTGTCATTACGAGGTTTTATAAAAAACCGAAGTAATCCAATATATTTAGATTGCCACGCTTACGCTCGCAATGACAATTATTTTTACTCGTCATTGCGAGGCTTTGCCGAAGCAATCTATTCAATAGTGGATTGCTTCATTACA
>NZ_SJDU01000827.1 GCF_005518285.1 Brachyspira catarrhinii
TTGGAGTATTAGAAGTTGCTATTTTTATATTAATAATTTTATATTTATCAATAATAAAAATAAAATTTTCTTTTCCTGTTGGATTTTCATTATTCATTATATTATTTTATTTATTTATTAAAGGAGAGGGAATATTTAGTATTATTTTAAATAAAGATAAAATAATAATACCATTTATATCTAAATATATATATGGTATATACATTATGCAATTTATTGTATTTGGTATTTGCAATAAATTTTTGTACAAAAATGAGTTTTTAGGAGTTGCTAAATTTCCAATATTAAATATTATTATAACAATATTATTATGTTTCATAGTTGGTATTTTATCAAATATAATTGTAGATAGAATAGTTTATTATGTATATATAAG
>NZ_SJDU01000828.1 GCF_005518285.1 Brachyspira catarrhinii
GGAATTAATTTTCATATTGGTATAAAAAAGATGGAATTAGAAATAAAGTATGAGGCTAAAAATAGCGTAGTTTCTTCTATAGACGCAAGACGCAAGACGCAAGACGCTCTTATCTAATTATAACATTAATTCACATTTATTGCAAGTCTTTTGTAAATTTCATAATAATGAAAATATTAAGTCGAACTCTCGACTTTTTATTTATAAAAAAATTCATTAACAAAGGAGATTTCAAAATGAGAAATCAAACAACAAAATCGCATAATGCGAAATCAAAACTATTTTTAATTATCTTATGTATCTTCGGACTGCTATTTTCTTATAGCTGTCAGTGTAAGAACAATGTCAGCGACCCGAACAATATTCCGCCTGATA
>NZ_SJDU01000829.1 GCF_005518285.1 Brachyspira catarrhinii
AAGTATAATACATATATTAGCTGTACCTTAATGACGTGTAATTTTCAGCCTGTTTTAATATATTATCCAATGCCTCATTTTCTTTTTCTTTGGGATATTTATGCAGCTTCAAAAACCTTTTTATATCCATTTTCATTTTTGCCTTTGTAGATTCCTTGTACTGCCAGTCTATCTCTTCAGCGTTATTTTGTACTATCAATGACAGTTCTTTAGCCATAGTCTTTATTTCTTCTTTATTATAATCATTATTCATAGGACTGCATATGGCATCATATATCGCTTTTTCTTCATTTGTAAGTCCCAAACTTTTAGCTTCTTTTTCTAGGTTGTCCAAGTCATTAGCCATATTTAAAAGCTCATCTATTACCTCTAT
>NZ_SJDU01000830.1 GCF_005518285.1 Brachyspira catarrhinii
AATTTGCAATTTATTATTGAACTTTACTTATATCTATCTCTACAGTTCCATAATCGCTTTTAACTGTGCCAGATGTAGCGCTTGTAAATATAACACTTGAGTTTGACATTCCTACATTAGTTCCGTCTATTGTATATTCCGTTTGTTCGGAATTCCAATCAGCCTCTGGTATTGGATATTGCTTTGAATTATAAGTAAGGTTTCCATCATTGTCGATAACAAGAGCTGCATCCATTCCAGTCCAACCGCCTGCAATATCAGAAACTTTAAATGTTGGTATAGCGGTGACTTTATTACAAGAAATAAAAGCTACCGTTAAAACTGATAAAATGATAAGAAATAATTTTTTAGAATTCATTGAATTCCTCCTAT
>NZ_SJDU01000831.1 GCF_005518285.1 Brachyspira catarrhinii
CAACGCATAAAGTGGAGACACCAACGCATAAAGTGGAGACATCGGGTTTAACATATTGCATAGTGTCATACATACCGAGCGCCGAAGTCACGACTCCGCCAGGGCTATTTATATAAAGCGAAATATCTTTTTCTGGGTCCGCAGATTCCAAAAATAATAACTGCGCTATAACGACATTCGCCACATCATCGTTTATCTCTCCGCCCAAAAATATTATTCTGTCTTTTAAGAGTCTTGAGTAAATATCGTATGAACGTTCGCCTCTGCTCGTTTGCTCTATAACATAAGGTATAGTCATATAACTTTTTTCAATATATTTTTTATCGATTTTATTTAATTTATCTATTTTTTATCGATTTTATTTAATTTATC
>NZ_SJDU01000832.1 GCF_005518285.1 Brachyspira catarrhinii
CTCAATTAGGTTATATGATTGGTATAACTGATGGTTTAGGTATTAGTATATTAGGAGAAATAGGATACGCACATGATACTTTTGCTTTTTCTATAGACGGTTCTGCTATGGAAGCAGGAAATGGAGCACCTAGAATGACTTTATCCCAATCTTTTGAAAGCATACAAATAGGATTGCTTCCTAAAGTAAATATTGGTGCATTTGCAATAGGTATAGGAGGAGGAGTAAAAATTCCTATGGCTTCAACTATTAATGTTAAATATGGAGATACTGATGCAGGAAGTCTTAAATTAAATATGAATGATATAGGTACTATGTATTCTACAGCATTAATAGGTTATATTAAAGGTACTTTCGACTATTCTATATTC
>NZ_SJDU01000084.1 GCF_005518285.1 Brachyspira catarrhinii
TACGGCTTTTACGAGGTTTTAAATATTTTCATAATAATTCTATATTAATTTATTATTACATATTATAAATTTGATTTATTTCTAATAATATTATAATATATAAATAATAGGCAAGTTTAATTGATTAATGAGCTTTTAATATGATAAAAAAATATATTCTAAAAAACAGTATTGGAGAAGTAGCGGGACTTATAAAAGATATATGCGGCGAAATATCGGGGTTTATAGACGAAGCAAATGTAAATTTATTTGCGGCGGCTTTATACGAAGTGGCTATAAACGCGATAGAGCATGGAAATTTGGGAATATCCTACGAAACTAAAAAAGAATGGATTGAAAAAAATATATACCATGAAAAATTAGCCGAACTTTTAAAAACCGAAGCGGCGAAAAATACTTTTGTGGAAATTTCTTTGGAAATAGAAAACGGTTATATAACTTTAATCGTCCGAGACGAAGGAGAAGGCTTCAAACCTCAAAAAGCGATTGAAAAAATAAAGCAAGAGGATTTCATGAGAAACAGCGGAAGAGGAATGATGATGATGAAATCATACTTCGATGAAATAAAATATAACGAAACGGGAAATTCTATAACTCTATTAAAAAAGATTAAATGAAAACGAAAAATTGGGATTGCGATTTGATAATATGAGCGGCGCTAAAAAAAAGAATATAAAAAAAGTAAAAGATACAAAATTTTTTCATAAATCTCCGCCTGTGGAACTCAATACGGGCTTTGTCAATTTGGAGAGATTTATAGCGATAAACGAATACGATGACGGCACTTTTTCAAAAGAATATAATTGCGATATTATAAACCGAAGAGGACGAGACGCCGTTATAATAGTTCCATACGCTTATATAGAAAATCAGCTTCATGTTTTAATGATAACTAACTTTCGCCCCGTAGTTTATTATAGAGAAAAAGTAATGACAAATAAAAGAGCGGAAGATATAGACGAGAATATAATAAACTTTTTGGAATTTCCCGCTGGAATGCTCGAAGAAGACGAAATGAACGCAAAAGACGAACATTTGGGGATAAAAAAATGCGCTCAAAGAGAATTGGAAGAAGAAACGGGCTACAGCGTGCCTTTAAAAAATATTGCCGTTTTGGGACATAGATATTATAGTTCTTCTGGAATAATTACGGAAAGAATAAATATTGCCACTTGCGATATAACGGGAATAGAGCCTAAAAAAAAGCCAAAAACTGACGGCTCCGTTATGGAAGAAACTATAGAACATTTTTTTGTGCAGTTTAACGAGGCTATGAATTGGCGCAAAGAAGGAATAATAAAAAACGCGGGAACGGAAATCGGACTAAACAGATTATATTTTTCGATTCTTTACGAAAGGCAAAAAAAACATAATTTAATTTTGCAAAGAAGATTGAAATCGCTTTTAAACGAAATTAATTCATTAAAGAAAAACGCGGAATACTATAATAAACTCATAAGAGAATTTAAAGCTACGGTGACGCATGAATTGAGGCATCCTTTTACCGAAATAATGGGTTATATAAATTTGCTTAAAAAGAAAAATTTGAACGAAGAGAAAAAAGAAGAAGCGCTTAATGTAATTTCAAAAAGCATAAAAAAACTTTACGAAACGAATAATAATTTAATACAAATTTCAATCAAAGATGACGAGGTTTCAAAATATTTATCCGAATTCAATATCGAAGAAGAATTGAATTTGATAGTCGAAGGTTATAAATCGATTTATCCGAAAGAAATTGACGCAAAAGTGGAAGTTGAAAAAAATTGCGTTATTTTAATCGGTTATATAGAAAGATTTAAACTCATAATGGAAGGAATAATATCGAACGCGTTTAAATTTACCAAAGCTGGAAGCGTCCATATTCATGTGAGAATTCCCGATTTGATAGAAAAAAAGAATTTGGATTTTTCGCCCGATTTATTTAATTATCATTCGATGAAAAATATAATTCCAAACGAAATAGAAATAACGGTAAAAGATACGGGAAAAGGAATCAAACCGAAACAATTAAAAAAAATATTCATTCCGTTTTATCAAGGCGATTCGAGATTTGAAAGAGAATACGGAGGAATAGGAATCGGACTTTCTGTCGTTAAAGATTTGCTCGACACGATGCAAGGCTCGATAACCATTGACAGTTCCGAAGGCGCGGGAACTATAGTAAAATTGAGAATACCTTTTGGAATTCCAAGCAAAACTAAAAATTAATCTTGTCCGACATAATACATATAAGAAGACAATATAATCATTTCATCGTTATTGGTTAATTCCTCTTCCTCGTTAAAATATGTCGAAAGCGGAATATAATCGCCGTATCCGTTTCTATCAAAATCTTCCGAAATATATTGAGCGTCAATATTATTTGAAACTATCAATTCGTTATTGTTGGAATTATTGTTTAATATTACCGCGACTCCGACAAATATTAAAAGCGCCGCCGCCATCGAAATAATATAAGGATAAATTCTGCGTTTAGCTTTTTCAATCTTTATAGATTTATTTCCCGTTAATATTGAAGAAATTGAATCAATATCGCTCATAAATTTTTTACAAGATTCGCAAGTCTCCAAATGTTTATTCATTTCAAGTATTTCGTTATAGTTTAAATCTTTGTCTTTATATCTGCTTATAAGCATTTCATAATGTTCATGGTTTTTTATGAATTTCATAAACTTACCCCCATTTTTTTCATTATAGATAGAAGTTTTTTTCTCGCTCTAAAAATTCTCGTTCTAATAGTATTTACTGGCAAACCTAATTTTTGAGAAATTTCCTCGTAAGAATAATTTTCATATTCTGACATTATAAGAGGAATACGAAAACTATCTTCCAATTTTGCCAAAGATTCCGCCAATATAATTTTATTTATGCTCTCATCGTTTCCCGATTCCTGCATTTCGACATTTCTATATTCTTTAAGTCGATACCTTTTTTCTCGCTCTTTTTTTCTTATATAATCTACGGCTCTGTTAAACGAAACTCTATAAAGCCAAGTATAGATTTTTGACCTGCCTTCAAAACTGTCTCTCTTTAAGTAAAATCTGACGAAAACATCCTGCACTATTTCTTCCGCCTCGTCATAATTTGAAATAATAGAATTAACCAAATTAATCAAAGGCTTTTTATAAGTAGCCATAAGTTCTTTATACGCTTCTTCGTTGGACGATTTAAAAGCGTCTATATCGTCTTCAAAAGTCATTTCCGCACCGTTCATAATTATCCCTCTTTCGATAAACTCGATAAAGATAAATTACATTTTCCTATATTTATTTAATAAAACTTTCTGTTCTGGAGTAAGAATTCCTATTATATCCAAATCTCTAAATATAATCAAGCAGTCCCTTTTCGCTTCGATTTCTTTCTTCCTATTTATCAAATCTCTTAATATATTTCTATCGGGATTATCTTTCATAAGCTCGGTTTTCATATTATAATCTATTTTTTCAATTTCTTCTCTAATTGGTTGCTCTTCGTTTATCGATTTCATGGCGATTTCATATATTTGATTCGTTTGTTCGGACGAAAGAGTTATTCCCGCTTTTCTGAAAAACTGAAACGGGTCCGGTCCCAATTTCTTATTTTCATGCTTTTTTCCATGCCCAGCTGGAGGAGGCGGCTGTCCGTAAACCGATAAAAATGTCGCTAAAAATATTGTCAATATAGCAAAAATATAAAATCTTTTTTTTGTCATAATTAATCCGTCCATTACTTCGTTTTTATTATATTATATTGTTTTATTATTTTTTATTCAATTATTTAGACGAAATTAAAATAAAAAAGTTCCCGCTTTTATTATATTTTTTAGGTAAATTCGACTATTGAAATAAATTTATTTTAAGTATATCTTTTATCAAATTTAATTTGAATTATAAATCTAAAAATTTAAGAATAGTTAATATATTTTATTTTGGAGGTTCTATTATGAGTTGGATTTTAGGAATCATACTTCTTAGCGTATTGGTGTTCGTTCATGAAATGGGACATTTGCTCGCGGGGCTTGCGGTTGGAATCAAGGCGGAAGCTTTTTCGATAGGTTTCGGTCCTATAATATTTAGAAGAAAAATTAAAGATATAGATTTTAGATTGTCGATTATTCCTTTTGGAGGATATTGTAAATTTAAAGGAGAAATTCCAGAAGAAATTGAAGAAGACAATGGAGAGATAAAAAAATATAAAGAACTCGAAGATGATGATTTTTTGAATATATCTCCTTTAAGAAGAATAATAATTTATTTTGCAGGACCGTTTTTCAATTATCTATTCGCTTTCATACTTCTTATAATATTGGTTTCGATTCCTTCGACTGTAGAATTATATTCTCCTACCGTTTCGGTTTTTAGAGACGGAAAATATATGCATACAAAACAAGGAATAACTTTGGCTTACGAATACGGAATAGAAAGCGGAGACACAATTACGGCAATAAACGGAATCAAAACAGAATCCGATAACGATATTTTGAAAACTATAAACGAAGAGACGATTCAAAAAGGCGCAAGCGAAATAATATTTACTTTAGACAGAAACGGAGAGAGCGTAAATATAGCGATTCCATCTGTGGAAATTTTGAAAGCTTTAAGCGGAGAGAGAGCTTTGGGATTATATTTCGGAGACAATCTTATAATAAAAAATATAGTTTCTGGTTCGGCTGCGGAAGAAGCAGAATTAAAAATAGGAGATAAAATAATCGTGATAAACGGAATTTCGGCAAATAATATAGCGGATTTTCGTCCAATCGTTATGGATAATTATTCGCAAAAAATCAATATTACTATAATAAGAAACGGAGAGGAGATAATAAGAGAGGCGATTCCAAAACCCGTTAATTCAAAAACAATCGGAACTTACGGAAGTTTGGGAGTTGAATTTGAAAGCGTCCCAATGAAAATTGAAAAAGTCGATGGAGTTTCTTTTCCAAAATCTATTTTAGAAGCGTTTAAAGAGAGCGGATATTATATTTCTTCTTATATAAACGGTTTGAAATTGCTTTTTACGGGAAAATTATCTTTAAGAGAAAATTTGGGCGGTCCCGTGAGAATAATTCAAATTTCTTCGCAAGTGATTTCCGTTAGCGCCGAATACAGATTAAAAACTATTCTTTCGTTTACGGCGACTATAAGCCTTATATTATTTTTAATGAATCTTCTTCCTCTTCCAGTCGTGGACGGAGGAATGATAATATTTTCTTTTATTGAACTTATAATGAGAAAACCTCTCGATAGAAAAGTATTGATTAAAATACAGACTATTGGAGCGGCGTTTTTAATAACTTTGGCTATATTCATAACGATAAACGATATAACGCAATTATTTAAATAGATTGATTGTTAAGAATTAAATATTATTCGTCAATATTTTTTGTATCGGCTGTCTCTTCTATATAATTTGGATTATCTCTACTTAATTTTTCAATTCTTATTTTCGTCACTATATTTCCGCTCTTTCCGACTACGGTAAAAGAATAATTATTATAATATATCGCTTCGTTTCGTTTAGGCAATCTTCCGATATAAGAAAATAAAAATCCGCCTATAGTGTCCGCATCGTCATCTGGTATGGCGGGCAGTATTTCGTATTTATTGAAATCTTCTATCCTCACTCTCGCGTCCACCAAATAACTTCCGTCTTCGTTGCTTTTCACTTCTTCGTCTTCTTCGTCATATTCGTCTCTAATATCGCCGACTATTTGCTCTAATACATCTTCCATAGAAACTATTCCAGAAAATCCGCCGTATTCGTCGACAACCATCGCTATATGAACCTGTCTCTCTCTGAAATTTCTTAAAAGTTCCATAAGAGATATTGAAATTGGAACGAAAAAAGGTTTATGAAGCAGTTTTTTCAAATTAAAATTTTTCTCGTCCGTTTCTATCATATCTTTTACATATAAAACGCCAACTATATCGTCAACTCCGTCTTTATAAACGGGAATTCTAGAATTTCCTTTATCGAAAGCCTTAATAACTTTTTCGTAAGGAGTGTCGATTGCAACCATTATCACATCTACTCGCGGAACCATTATCTCTTTTACATTTTTTGTCCTTAAAGCTATCGTATTTGTGATTATCTCTCTTTCCGCTTCGCTTAACGAACTTAAATTTATATAATCTCCTTCGTTTAATTCGCTTTCGTCATTTTTTATTTTTTCTAATAATTTTTTTATTCTCATAATATAATTTCCTAAATATTTATATTTTATTTTATATTTTTTACTTTAGCTTTTTTATTAGTTTTAATATGCGAAATAACTTTCAAATATAATTCTTTCATTTTATTATAATTTTCTTTCAAAGATTTTTCGCTATAATCATGATGAACTCCCCGCAAATGCAAGATAGAATGAATTATTAATTTGATAATAGTTTTTTTTATATTTTTTTCTTCGTATCTATTTTTTACCCACTGATAAGAAATAACGATGTCGCCTCCTTCTTCAATATCGCCCGAGGGAAAAGTGAGAACATCGGTTGCTTTATCTTTATTTCTAAATTTTTTATTTAATTCTCTTATAAATTTATCGTTAGAAAAAAGCAAATTAACTTCGCCTTTAATACCCGAAACTTTTAAAGCGTTCGATAAAAAGAATTTGTAATATTTTAAGTTTATATCGTAATTAGTTTGATTAAAAACATTCGCTTTCATAATTTTATTTTTTCATGACGACATTTTTATCTTTATTATTTTTTTCTTTGTCTTTATCTTTTTGGGAATTATCCTTATATTTCAAAGTTTCCTTTTCGTTATTATGTTTAATCGGAACTTTCTTTATATCTTTATTAATTTCTTTTCCAATTTTGCTTTCTTTATTATCTTTATTCTTATCGTTTTTATCGTTATTCGATTTGCCATTAGTCGATTTTTCATTTTTGGAATCTTTTTCGTTTTCATCGGGAAGTTCGGGATATTTGATTCTTTCATGCAAAGAAACTATTATTTTTTGGAAAGAAATTCTCTTTATAGTTTCAATATCTTTTAATGTAAGTCCGCTGTCGTTTAATTCGCCTTGAGCCATTTTATCGTTTACAATATTTTTTATTAATCCTTCCAAATTTTCTCTTGTAGGAATTTCTATAGTTCTGCTCGCCGCTTCTATCGAGTCGAGTATCATAAGTATAGCCGTGATTTTTGATTGAGGTTTTGGACCTGGGTAAGTAAATAAACTAACATCGACATCTGGGTTTTCCTTATAAGCTTCGACATAAAAATATTTGATTAAGCTCGTTCCATGATGCTCTTTTATTGCCGCTATAATCTCTTTTGGGAGTTTATATTTTTTTGCTATTTCCACTCCGAAACGAACATGCGATTTGACTATTGAAGCCGATAAAGTGGGTTTCAATTTCAAATGAATATTATCTTCTTTGTTTGTATTTTCGATAAAATATAAAGGATTTTCTATTTTTCCTAT
>NZ_SJDU01000833.1 GCF_005518285.1 Brachyspira catarrhinii
AATGTAGAGGAAAATTATCTAATATTAAATATAGGGCGTAAAAATCCAATAAGTATCAAAACAATAGAGTTGAAATTTTATTTTGATATTAGTATTATTACTAATGTTTTTTGTAATTCTAAAAGATAAATTAATTATAAATGTAATTTTAAATATATTATTTTTAAGGAAAAAGTTAATATGCAATATATTATTTTTAATGAAGAAGTATATTTTAATGACTTAATTTCTTTAGAAGAATTTTATTTTCGTGTCAATGAATTTGGATGTTTAGTTTATTTTTTAGGTAAAGTTTTATTTTGGGACTGTTCAAGCGTTTAGGAAATTCTCAAAAGGGGCTTAAATTAATAATAATTTCTGTTATAATA
>NZ_SJDU01000834.1 GCF_005518285.1 Brachyspira catarrhinii
ATACATTCTTTACTAACGGTTCCACGTCTTAATGGAAGATAGGTTCCGTCAAGAAATAAAACAGAGTAATTGGCTTCTAAGCTTCGCTCATGAAAAGTAGCGACATTCTCCTGAGTTGCTTTTGAGATATTAGAAATTGTGGCAGGACTATAGTGATGACCATACATTCGCTCGATGATATCACTAATTTCTCGAGTCGTTACACCGGTTTGATAGAGTTTGATAACCATCTCTTCCAAGTGGTCATCTCGACGTCCATAAGCGGGAAGCAAAGCTGGACTAAAGTTCCCATTACGATCTCTAGGAATGCTCAACTGAACAGTCCCATATTTGGTTTCAAATTGCCGTGAATAGCTTCCGTTACGAC
>NZ_SJDU01000835.1 GCF_005518285.1 Brachyspira catarrhinii
TGTTTTCTCCGCCATTTTCTAATTTATCCTTTTTTACTTAAATCGTCATTGCGAGAATTTCCAATACGAAGCAATCCACACAGAATAGATTACTTCGGGCGTTGCCCTCGTAATGACAATTTCTATCATTTAATCTATTTATATAATAACAAACTTTCAAAAAAAGTCAACTACTTTAAAATCGTCATCGCCTCGCGGCGCACAGCGTGTGCGACTTTATTTTTTATATCCGTCATTGCGAGCGAAAGCGTGGCAATCCAAAATAATAAAACTTCTTTTTTGTGGATTACTTCGGTTTTTACAAATCCTCGTAATGACTTCTCTATAACTTCTCTTTATTCAATCTATATATAATATAACAAA
>NZ_SJDU01000836.1 GCF_005518285.1 Brachyspira catarrhinii
GACAAATGCTCGGACGCCATAAACGAAAATAGACTTTTTTTATGCGAAAGAGGAACTATGTTCGGATACGGAAATTTAATCGTAGACATGAAGAATATTGAAATAATGAAAAATTTTGCTCCAGTAATTTATGACGGCACTCATTCACTTCAAATGCCTTCCGCCGCAAACGGAATTTCTGGAGGAGCGAGAGAATTTATTCCCGCTCTTTTGAAATCCGCTGTCGCTTTGAGAATAGACGGAATATTTATGGAGGTTCATCCGAATCCCGAAAAAAGTCCTTCCGATTCCAATACGATTTTTGAATTAGATAAAGTAGAAAATTTGTGGAAAGATATTATAAAGATAAACGATTTGGTTAA
>NZ_SJDU01000837.1 GCF_005518285.1 Brachyspira catarrhinii
GAACTTCCAAAATATGCATTTGAATAAAATCTAAATCTACATTATGGTTTTTTGTGTCGATTAATTTAAAGCATCGATGCGGTTTACCTTCGTCTCCAAAATCTAAATTAAAATTTAATAAGTTAATGCTAATAATTCTTGGTATGTCTTTATAATCTTCGCCTTCCTTTATTTCATTGACAATATTTTTTGAGATATAATAAAAAATTCTTTTAACAAAATCAATATTTCCGCAAAATTGAATTTCAATAATTACGGTTTGATTGTCTTTAGTTTTTGCTTTAATATCAATAATAGATTCTTTCAAATCGATATTTTCGGATAAATTATAAGGGTCAATTATTTCCAAATCTTTAACTTC
>NZ_SJDU01000838.1 GCF_005518285.1 Brachyspira catarrhinii
TTTTGACGGAAAAATAGATTTGTTTATTTACAGTTTAGCCGCTCCCGTGAGAACGGACGAAAAAACGGGAATATTGCATCGCTCCGCTCTAAAACCAATAGGAAAAACTTATAACGGAATGGGAATAGATTTTATGACGGAAGAATTATTAAATGTTTCAATCGAACCCGCAAACGAAGAAGATATAAAAAATACGGTAAAAGTTATGGGAGGCGAAGATTGGAAATTATGGACTGACGCTTTGATTGACGCCGATATATTATCTGAAAACGCGATAAATATTGCCTATTCTTATATTGGTCCCGAAATGACTAAAGCGGTTTATAGAGACATGACTAAAGCGGTTTATAGAGACGGAAC
>NZ_SJDU01000839.1 GCF_005518285.1 Brachyspira catarrhinii
GAAAAAAGCTAGAAAATATAAAAAGCTGTTTGATGAAATAACGGAAGTATTAAATAAGGAAACTAAATAATGTTTAAATTAATATTAATCAGTTATAAAAATCTTTATAGATATATACTCAAATATATTGAATTATTAAAAGAAGATACCCCTCTTAATTTATTAGAGGTTTTATTTTATTGTTTTAATATTATTGAGTTCATATTTTTTGTAATATTTCAAATATTTTATATACCTTTAAGATGTTTGATAACTAAAGAAAGAATAAAATATTTTTTGGAAATTGTAGAATGAAATATTTAATAGCAGGTTCAAGAGACTTTAATAATTATAATTTATTATTACATAAATCAATAGTA
>NZ_SJDU01000840.1 GCF_005518285.1 Brachyspira catarrhinii
GAATACGAAAAAAAAGAACTCTATCAATACGATAAACAAATAACGCTTGAAGATAAAAGGCGAGAAGGAATAAAAGAAGGTAGAAGAGAGGGAAGACTTGAAGGCAGAAAAGACGAAAAATATTCTATAGCCAAAACTTTAAAACAAATGAATATGGATGATGCCTCTATAAGTAAAGCTACGGGATTGACAATAGAAGAAATCCGCAAACTGCGTCCAGACGGAGAAAAACTATAAAATCAAAAAATATCCATACGCTTTAATTATGATATTTCTAAATAAACATTTCAATCTGTTTAATAATTCTTATTGACAATAATCAAATTTTCTAATATAATAATTTTATCAATTAATTAA
>NZ_SJDU01000841.1 GCF_005518285.1 Brachyspira catarrhinii
ATAATATTGGACGATTGCGAGGGCGAAGGTTCGGTTGCAATATACGCTAAAAAAATAAGTTCGATTTTGAAAGAAATGCCAGACGGTTTAATATCGGTAAATGTCGAAGAAAATGAAAAAATTAATATAGAATCGGAAAATGGAAAAATAAAACACTTGATAATCGGGATGAAAGCGGACGATTTTCCGCAATATCCAGAAAGCGAAGATAATATAACTTATACGATGCTTCCTACGAAAGAATTGGTTACTATGATTAATAAAACCATAACCTCGATAGCGAAAGAGCCTTTTAAACCAGCTTTAAGAGGAATATATTTTGAAAAAACCGATTCAAAATTTGCGGCGG
>NZ_SJDU01000085.1 GCF_005518285.1 Brachyspira catarrhinii
AAGTATATGCCGAAGTCAATATAGGAGACGAAACTTTATCTATAGTTTGCGGAGCGCCGAATGTGAGAGAAGGAATATTCGTTCCCGTAGCGCTGATAGGAGCGAAACTGCCAAACGGACTTACGATTAAAAAAGCGTCAATAAGAAATATCGAAAGTAACGGAATGTTATGCTCGAGAACGGAATTGGGCTATGACGAAATCGAAGGAATTTACGGAATATGGATATTGGACGAAGATATAAATAAAGCGGGATTGAATGCGGACGATATTTTAGGAAAACCGCTTTCTTTAATAGTCGGAGAAGGCGATTATATATTTAATGTGGAAATTACGGCAAACAGAGGAGATTTGATAAGCGTTATAGGTTTTGCAAGAGAGTGTTCTTTGGTATTGAAAAAAAGAGTAAGCGTCCATCAAGCGAATACTTACGATTCCGCTGGAGGAAATATCGATATAACTATAGAAAATCTAAAAGGCTGCTACAAATATACGGGAAGATTAATAAAAAATATAACGGTTGCTCCCTCTCCAGAATGGATGCAAAAAAAATTAAGAAAATGCGGAGTAAATCCAATCAATAATATAGTCGACATTACAAATTATGTTATGCTCGAATACGGACAGCCTTTGCATGCATACGATTTCGATAAAATAAAAGGAGAAAAAATTATAGTAAGAGACGCGAAAAACGGAGAAAAAATAATTCTTTTGGACGGAAGAGAAGTCGAATTAAGCGAAGAAGTTTTAATCATAGCGGACGAAGAAAATCCTATAGGAATTGCGGGAGTTATGGGCGGAGATTCCACAAAAATCGAAGAAACCACGAAAAATATTTTAATAGAATCGGCTTATTTCGACCATATAATCGTTAAAAAATCTTCCATCGCCACAAATACGAAAACGGACGCTTCTTATAGATTTGAAAGAGATATTGACCATACGGCGACTTTGCCAGCGTTAAATAAAGCGGTGGATTTAATAATAACTTTGGATAGCGAATGCAAAATAGCATCGAGAGCGAAAGAAGTAAATACGAAACAATTTGAAATAACCAAAATAATATTCGATTGCGAACTTGTAAAAAGATATTTGGGGCTTGATATGAATAGAAGCGAAATATCTTCAATATTCAAAAGATACGATTTCAATGTTTCCGCTTTGGGAGAAAATAGTTTAAAAGTGGAAGTTCCTTTTTACAGACATGATTTGTCGATAGCGGAAGATTTGGTGGAAGAGATAGCGAGAGTTTACGGATACAATAATATATCTTCGAATATTCCTCATATAAAATGCAATCCTATAAATACCGATTACGAAGAGATAAGCTTGATAAAGCATAAAATGGCTTCTTACGGACTTTACGAAACAAAACAGTATTCTATGGGAGATAGTTCCATTTTCAAACGATTCGGAATAGATGAAGAAAAATTTATTAAAGTGGTTAATCCTCTCACAAGCGAAATGGATGTTTTGCGTCCTACCGCTTTGGCTTCTTTATTGAATAATGTAATTTATAATCAAAATCATAGGCATAAAAACGGCGCTTTATTTGAAGTGGGAAATATTTTTTATAAAAACGGAGATAAATTTGTCGAAGAAAAGCATCTTTCGGCTGTTATGTTCGGATTATATCAAGAAAAATTATGGAATAAAGACGCGAGAGTTTACGATTTTTTTGATATGAGCGGAGTAATCGAGGAATTATTGATAAAAGATTTGAAATGCTCGGATTATAATTTGATTGCAAAAGAAAATAATTTATTCGTTCCTACAATATCCGCGGAAATCGTTATATTCGGAGAGAAAATAGGAATAATTGGCAAACTTCATCCGAAAATCCTTGAAATATTCGACATTAACACGGATGTTTATTATTTGGATATTGACATAAGAAAAACATTGAAACTTATTAAAGAGAGAGCGAAAAAATTAAAATTAAAAGACATTGGAAAATATCCAGCGGTATTCAGAGATTTGGCTTTGGTTTGCGACAATAATATAGAGTTTAGCAAAGTAATCAAAGCGATAAATAAATTCAGCGATATAATTCAAAATGTCGAAGTGGTAGACAGATATGTCGGCGAGCAAGTGGAAGAAGGAAAACAATCGATAGCGATTTCAATCACTTATTACGATATTAACAAAACATTAAAAGAAGAAGAAATTAATTCGGTTGAATCTTCTTTGCTTGAAATGTTGAAAAATAAATTCTCAATAAATTTGAGAGTATAATTAGAATTAAAATCGGAGAGATTATGGAATACGATATAATAAGCTGGGAAAATATTAACGAAGCGATAGAAACGATAGCGAAACAAATAGAAGATTCAAAAATTCATTACGAGGTTCTTTACGGACTCGCAAGGGGCGGATTAGTTCCAGCGGTTATGTTGTCGCATAGGCTGAATATTCCGATGGTTCTTAATATGGAAGAGGTTTGGAGATTAAAAGTAAAGAATAAAGCCGCTTTAATAGTGGACGATATTTCCGACACGGGAGATACTCTAAAATATTTTGACGAGCAGAAATTCGATATTGCGGCGCTTTTTGTTAGAGAACACACGAGCAAAGTAAAGCCGAAATACAGTTATAAAAATATTAATCATAATAATTGGCTTTTATTTCCTTGGGAGACAAAAGACTCGAGTAAATAATTAAAATATATAATATATTTATAAAAATTATTGACGAAGCGGTTAAAAGATTGGGAATAAATTAATTTGTTTTTTAAAGGTTTTATATTTATAATAATTTAAATAATAATTATCCGACACTTTATATTGACAAATAATATATTTACTATTATATTTCATATTTGAGAGGATTATAAAAGTGATTGAAGCGAAAGTTCACAGTTTGGCTATTACCGATAAAGGCTTTGTCGTTATGTTGAGACCAATAAATTCCGAAAAGGTTATTCCGATTTTTATAGATTATTTGCAGGCTCAATCTATGGCAACGGCGTTATTTAATTATAAAATGGGAAGACCTCTAACGCATGACCTTATAAACAGCATATTTAAAAACTGCAATATTCGACTCGTAAATATAATAATAGACAATGTTCATTTGGACACATATTATTCGAAACTTGTGATAGACCATAACGGAAAGAATATATTTATTGACGCTCGACCTTCTGACGCCATAGCGCTCGCTTTAAGATTTCAAGCGTCTATTTTTGTAGAAGAACATGTTATAGAAAAAGCGGGAATGATATTGGACGATAGCGGAGAGACGGCGAAAGAAACGGATGTAAAAAGCGGAATTCCTTACAACTATCAAGTTTTTGATAAAGAAAATTCCGACAATACTAAAAAAGACTTAAAATCAAACGAAAGCGGCGCCAAAACGAAAGAAGAAATACAAAAATTGTTGGAGCAAGCGGTAAAGGAAGAGAGATACGAAGACGCCGCAAAATATAGAGACGAACTTAATAATTTGGAGAATTTGGAAAATTAAAAAATATTGGAGTATTATGAATAAATATTTTAAAATTGCGCTATTTTTATTAATTGTTTGTTCCACAATATACGCTAAACCTTCCGACAAAATAAAATTTAATTCGAGCGAAGTGACAAAATTGGAGTTTGATTTTTTTACTAAAATCGATAGAGGACAGACTAACGATATAGAGACGCATTATGACGGATTTATAATAGCTTCTGGAATAACGGACGAAGAAGAGTTTAAATTATATAAAGGCAAATTAAACGAAATAAGAAATTTGGCAAAAACGGAACTCTCGCAATACGCAAGCGAAGGAGCTTACAATTTTGGAAAAAGATTGCTCGCATGGATTTACGAAAAAGGAATATTAAAAAAATATTTTGAAACGGCGACTCTATTTCAAGATATGATATATAAGGGAGAATACAACTGCCTAACTTCTAGCATATTATATTCTTTGCTATATACGGAATTCGGTTTTAATGTAAAAGGAATTTTAACTTCAAATCATGCGTTTTGTATGGTTTATACGGATAGAGGAAATATAGATGTCGAAACTACCGTAGCTAAAGGATTCGACCCTGGAACTAAAGAAATAAGAAATACGGGTTCGTCAACTATAATAACTTTCGTCCCAAAACAAAATTACAATAACAGAAACGAAGTCGATATTTTAACTTTAATCGCCACTCTATACCCGAATTCCATTTCCTTAAGAAAAATAGAAAGAGATTTGGACAGACAAATTATAATGGCAAAAAAAGCCTATTATCTATCGCCCGACACGGAAATGTATAACGATAATTTGATAAGAGCGTTCAATAGAGCGGCTTTGGAACATATAAGAAAATCGGAATATGAGGAAGCTTATAGACATTTGGAAGAGGCTTTAATTTTCGACAATAACAATTCGAGGACAAAAGACACTATAATTCGCTACTATAATTCTATGGGACTTTCGTATTTAGGGAAAAAAGATTTTCCGAACGCGATACAGATTTATAAACAAGGCTTAAAAGACACTGGCAATAACGCTAAAGTATTGGAAAATAATCTTAAAGTTTCGTATTATAATTATATCGTATCGGAATATAATTCGAGGAGATATAATAACGCTTACACAATTTCCGAAGAGGCTTTAAAATTATTTCCTAAAGATAGAGATTTTATAAGATTGCAAACTTCGATTCCAAAGTAAACGATTATTCCATATTAAATCTTTCTTTTATTGCTTTCACATCGTATTTTGCCGTTCCGCCTTTCACTTGAATCATCTCTTCCGAGACAGCCGAAGCGAAGTCCAAAACTTTTTTAATGTCGGATTTTTTCAAAATAGCGTAGCTTAAAGCGGCGCAAAAAGAATCGCCCGCACCTACCGTATCGACTACTTTAATTTTATTCGAAGGCTTAAATATATATTCGCCTTTATGAAGAGAAGCGGCGCCGTCTTTGCCCAAAGTTAAAAATATATAATCTATATTAAAATCTTTATTCAAATTTCTTAATAATATTTCGCTGTCTTTTTTTAAGTCGATTTTTAAAGAAGGATAAAATAAATTTTTTATTGCCAGAAGTTCGTCATCGTTTATTTTTAATATATTTATAAAATCCAAAGCCTCTTTTACTTTTTCTTTTGTGTAATAGTTTTTTCTAAAAGTGACATCGCATACTTTATATTTTGCGTCTATATTTTTGAATATATTTTTTAATGCGTTATAAGATTTTTCGCTTCTGCAAGAGAGAATATTAAAATAAAACAAATCGTATCTCTCTTTTAGGGCTTTTTCAATATCCGAACTAAATTCTATATTATCCCAAGCGACATTTTCATGAATTATATAATCTGGAACTTTATTTTCGTTCAAAAATACCGTAGCTTTTCCCGTTTCATAATTATCGAGAAGTTGTATCAGAGAAGAATCTATATTTTCATTTTCAATAAATTTAATAGCCTCTTTAGAAAAATCGTCTTTCCCCAACGCCGTTATAAATTTCAAATTATCGTCTTTTGATATGAGTCTCGATAACTGAACCGAATAATTGAAAGGCGCTCCTCCTATAACGGCAATATCCTCGTAAACATCGAACAAAAGCTCTCCAAAAACAATCGTTTTAATCATAAAAAATATTCCTATTTAATTTATTTCTACTCTACTTTTTTAGGCGGGTTAAGTATTAATCTTATCACGGAATCGTTCGTTATAACGTTTCCCGCTTGAGGGGAAAATTCCGAAACATAACCTTCGCCTTGAATAATTATTTTAGCATTATTATTTGTTACAATATAAGATATGTCGTTCAAAGCGTCTCTTAAAGATAATTTAGTCAAATCGGGCATAATGTTTGTTTCGTTTTCGTCTATAGTAGGAATTAAAGATAAAAATTCGTTTGTGTTTATAGTTTTTATTTCTTCGTCTCCAAGTCCGAGATACGGTATTATTTGATTTGCGACTTGAGCGAAAAGTGGAGTCGCCACCCTACCCGCAGCTCTCGCTCCGCTTCCCTGAGGGTCCTCAAGCAAAACAAGTATCGAAACTTTAGGATTCTCCAAAGGAAATCCTCCGACAAATATCGACTGATAATATTTTTCTGGTTTGCTATCCGCTCCTCCTCTAATGACTTCCGTTATAGCCGTTCCCGTTTTTCCAACCACATCTATATTAAGCAAATTAGCTCTGAATCCCGTAGAGCCAGATTCGACTCCTTTTCTTAAAAGAACTCTTGCAATCTGCGAATATTGAGATTCTATTATTCTTTCTTTTTTTAATCCGTTCGTCAAACTTATCTTTTCTCCTCCGCTATATATAGAATCCACAACATGCATTGGAACTTTATAACCGCCATTTAAAAGCGGAAGATAAGAAGAAGCCATTTGCATCGGAGTGACGCTTAAATCGTATCCTATTGCCAAATAACCTCTCGAAAATCTATGCCATTTATTTAAATCATGATAAATTCCGCTCCATTCGTTTTTATAAGGTCCCACATGCGTTTTCTCTCCAAAACCGAATTTTTTCAAATAATCGTAAAAGAATCTTCTGTCTATTCTTTCTGCTATTGTCACTATTGCAAAATTGCAGCTGTATTTTAATATGTCGTCAAAAATTATATTTCCATGCGGATAGTCGCAGTGAATTCTCGTCTGCGGACTATAATCGTAATAACCTCTGCAGTAAAATCTTTCGTCTCTATTTACTACGCCTTGCTCCATTGCGGCAAGTTCTGCGAATATTTTCATTGTTGAGCCAGGGTAAATCGTGCTCATTATACTTCTGTCGAGTCTCTCGTTATTAACATATTCAAAAGGACTGTTCGGGTCGAAAGAAGGATAAGAATAATTCGCTATTATAGCCCCCGATTCCACATCCGACACAATAATAGTCGCCGATTGCGGAGATTTTTCTGCTACGGTTTTTAAGACTTCGTTTCTGACTATTGTTTGAATATCTCTGTCTAAAGTCAATATCAAATCTTTTGGATTATCGTTTGCGGACGAAAGTATATTTTCGTAGCTTGCCTCGAGTCCCGCATAGCCTTCCGTTTCCGTTTTATTCATATATCCGATTACATGAGCAAAAATATCGTTGTAAGGATAGAGTCTTTTATGGCTTTCCGCTCCGTATATGCTTCTTATTCCGTATTCGCTTTTTACTTCCTGCATTTTGTTATAAGAATCTAAAGATAAATTTTGCGCCAGCCTTATGGTCCTTCTTTTCGATTTAAGATAATCGCCAACTTTTTCTTTAGTTATTCCTATTATTCCAAATATTTTATCGTAACCTTCGTTAACATCCATTCCTTCCTTTCCGTCCGATTTAACAGTTTGGGTGTCTATATATATCGTGTATGCGGGAATATTAATAGTTAGAGGACGCATTTTAGAATCGTAAATTATTCCGCGAGGCTTATTTGAAATTTCCAAAGAGT
>NZ_SJDU01000842.1 GCF_005518285.1 Brachyspira catarrhinii
AGTCATTAAAACATTTTTATTTTTTATTTTCTTAATTTTTTAAAATTATTTTAATTATTAAATTTAAATATTTAATTGAAACAGTATAACGGTAAAAAATAATTTTATCAAGAGTTAAAATATTAATTATTTTTTTATATTAAAGAAATCAAAAAATATTCGTTCTCTTTTCTACTAAAATCAAAGAACAACGAATATAATAATCCTCGTTCATTTAATAATAATTTCCATTTGTAATATTAAGTCGATTATAAAATCTTTGAAGCCCGAAGCGTCTGCCGATATTGGAAACGATAAAACAGTTCTTTATATCTATGTTTACGGAATACTTGCGTTTGCAGTTTGTTTTA
>NZ_SJDU01000843.1 GCF_005518285.1 Brachyspira catarrhinii
AATTTATAGAAGAAGAACTTAATTCTTTTGTAGAAAAAAGCGATATTAAGAAATTTGATTTAGTCGCTGCTTTGGAAATATTGGAGCATGTAGAGAATTGGGAGAGTTTATTAGAAAATATTATTAATGTTTCTAATAAATACATATTGCTATCTTTTCCAACAGGCAGAATGCGTGATTATGAGAAACATATAGGACATTTAAGAAATTTTAAAAGAGGAGAGGTTGAAAAATTTTTGGACTTAAGAGGTTTTAAAATAGTTAAAACATTTTATTCTGGTTTTCCTTTTTACACTCCGCTTGCAAGAGACTATGTAAATAAAAATTATAATAACTTTATGAAGAGTA
>NZ_SJDU01000844.1 GCF_005518285.1 Brachyspira catarrhinii
AATATCCTCTTGCTGTATGTTGGAATAAATTATTAAAAAAAGAGTTTTTAATAAAAAATAAGATTGAATTTCTTGATTACAGAATAGCCGAAGATGTTGATTTTTTCTATAGACTATTGGCACATAATCCAAAAATAGTTTATAACAATAATGCTGTATATTATTATTTTCAAAGAAGTTCATCATTAATGACCGAATTAAAAAAGAATAACGAAATGCCTATTGTTGTATTAGAAGTTTTTGAAAACATATATAAATACTATAAAGAAAATAGAAAGGAATTGCTTATAGACTTAAGCTATTATAATTTTTTGTCATTAATGCACACTTTTAATAATTATAAGGCT
>NZ_SJDU01000845.1 GCF_005518285.1 Brachyspira catarrhinii
AAAACTCTATCGTATCGCTCTCCGTCTTAGCGCTAAAGCCCAAAGGAAAAGCTATACCTATTCTATAAGGCTGTTCGGCATAATAACTACTCGGACTCGGTATGCTCGCTATATAACCGCCCTTAAGCTCTCCGTTATTTAAATCTGCGTTAGCTCCAGAACTTACGGCGACTCCTCCGATTCTCTCTCCGCCGCTTGGAGCAAAACCTTTAGCGGTAATATAATAATTATCCACTATATTAACAGACTTCTCTATATTATTATATTTCGTAGCCAAAGCCATATCGAACTGAAATCTTATTATAGGAGTAAGTTTCATATTGTAGGAAGAAAAATCATAATTAA
>NZ_SJDU01000846.1 GCF_005518285.1 Brachyspira catarrhinii
AAAACTCTATCGTATCGCTCTCCGTCTTAGCGCTAAAGCCCAAAGGAAAAGCTATTCCTATTCTATAAGGCTGTTCGGCATAATAACTACTCGGAAGTGGTATGCTCGCTATATAACCGCCCTTCAGCTCTCCGCTGTTTAAATCGGCGTTAGCTCCCGTGCTTATATTAACTCCTCCGATTCTCGCTCCGCCGCTTGGGGCGAAACCTTTTGCCGTAATGGAATAACTATCCACTATATTAACCGACTTCTCTATATTATTATATTTCGTAGCCAAAGCCATATCGAATTGAAATCTTATTATAGGAGTAAGTTTCATATTGTAGGAAGAAAAATCATAATTAA
>NZ_SJDU01000847.1 GCF_005518285.1 Brachyspira catarrhinii
TATTGTATTAAAATTTGTTTGAGCGCCGAAATATTGAACTTTCCAATTGTTCGAGCCACTAACCAATCCCGCAGTTGTATCTATAACGCCGAATGTAGTTCCATTTGCGCTTAATGTATTTCCCGCGTTTGTGCCTTCTTCTCTTGGTATAACGGGAACTACCGAATCTATTTTGGTTTCTATATACCTGCTTTCAAGAAGTTCGTTAGTTCCGTAAGCCGTAACCGTTACATAATATAAAGTTCCGTTATTATATGTTCCAGGTATCGTTAATGTAAAATTACTTCTTGTATGATTCGAACTCGCTATTGTCGGATAACCTTCATAGGAATTTTTTATAGC
>NZ_SJDU01000848.1 GCF_005518285.1 Brachyspira catarrhinii
AAGCAAAGCAAAGCCATTATTATATCTTTTAACTAATAATTTAAATTTTTATATATTACAATTTTTTAAAACATTTAATTTTTTAAGTGCCTCAATTTCGCAGTATTTGGAAAGTCTGTCATTGCGAGGACTTGAAAAGTCCGAAGCAATCCGCTATTAATAACGCTAAATTTTAAAATAAAATTCTATAACTCTGGATTACTTCGCTTACAGCTCGTAATGACATGCGCTGTTTTGTTATTGCAAACCTAACATAAATATAAAAAATGTCCCCCATGTTCACATAAAGTGCTGGGGGTCCTGTTACTTTAAATATACGACAAATTTTAATTTTTTGTCAAC
>NZ_SJDU01000849.1 GCF_005518285.1 Brachyspira catarrhinii
AGAAATTCAAAATAGCTGCTGTACTTAATACTTATAATAATGTATTTTTTGAAGATGTTATAAAAGGTATAGAGATTGCAGGAAAAGAAATAGAAGAGTTTGGAATGTCTGTTATTATAAAACGCTGTAAAGATTTTGATGCGGACAATCAGTTGGAGCTTATAGATGAGGCTGTTCAAGAAGGAGCTAATGCTATGGCAATAGTTGCTATAAATGATAATAGAGTTATAAATAAAATATCAGAGCTTCATAATAATAATTTTCCTATAGTGCTTTTAAACTCTTTTGTAAATAGTAATGATTGTATAGCATATGTTGGCTGTAATTATGATTTGGCAGGAG
>NZ_SJDU01000850.1 GCF_005518285.1 Brachyspira catarrhinii
GAAAGATATATAATACTGCTGTTGAAAAATTAAGAACTTCTTTATATGCAGCTGGCATGGGAGAAAGTCAAACTAAAGAGAATATATTAAAAAGTTATGATTATGAAAAATTATCAGAAGTAGAAAATACATTAAATACATTAAAAACACAAAGAAATGACTTAAATCAAAGCATGCATTTAAGACAGTCTCTAACTAGAGATGGAATAGATTTAGAGACTAAAGAAAAAGAAGCTAATGAAAAGAGCATTAATGCTATAAAAGGTAAATCTGATGCAGTAAAGACAAGCGGAAAAACTTATAAAGATTATTTAGCTTTATTAAAACAAGCGGAGGAAGA
>NZ_SJDU01000851.1 GCF_005518285.1 Brachyspira catarrhinii
GAAGTTATAAATAAGTTTGAGGGAATTATTAATGGATTATGATGTTACTCTTTCTATAACAACATACAATGAAGAAAAATACTTACCAATACTTCTTGATTCTATAAAAAGACAAAAAACTAATTTGAAAATGGATATTTTAGTTATAGATGACTCTTCTACAGATATGACATTAGAAATAGCGAACTCATATGAAGGGGTGAGAATTATTCATAATGATATAAAATCTGATGTTCAGTATATGAGAAATACAGGGCTTAAAGAGGCATTTGGTAAGGTAATAATATTTTTTGATGCTGATGTTGCTATATCTGATAATTTTGTAGAGAGTATGGTAA